>DASUSF010000068.1:0-2697 GCA_036375275.1 Geminicoccaceae bacterium
GATCTGGCGGCCGCCTCCGGATGGAGTTCAATGGCCCGAGCTCAATGCGATCGAGCGCGTGTGGCTGTACCTCCGGGAAGGCTTCCTCCCGCACCGCCTTTGGCGGACCTACGACGACATCCTTGAGCCTGTTGCTCGGCCTGGAACGCCCTGCTCGCCGAGACCGGCCGCATCCGCTCCCTCTGCTCCATCAACTGGGCCACAACGATCACTTTTTGGACCACATCGGCACTTCTAACTAGGTTCGGTATCACCGGGGCGGACGCGGGTAAAGGCGACCGGGGCGGCCGTGACCCGCAGCCGGTCGCCCTCGAGCCGGACCCGGGTGAAGGCCGAGGTCTCGAGCGCCGAGGTCCCGGGAAAGTCGGTCCGGTAGTGCGCGCCCCGGGAATCTTCGCGGGCGAGGGCGGCCGCGCAGATCGCGCGGCTGACCAGGATCTGGCTCTCGAGGTTCAGCCAGTCGTGCCAGGTGAGGTTGTACGCCCGGTCCGGATCGGCGAGGCCGCTCGCCTGCAGCTCGAGGTCCAGCGCCTCGAGCGCGCCGGTGGCCCGCGCAAGGCTCGCCGCGTCGCGGAGGATGCCCGCATCCTCCCACATCACGTCGAAGAGGCGCTCGCGGAGCGCGTCGAGGTCGCCAGCCGGCCGGTCGAACGGACGGAGCGCCCGCGCCACGGCCGCCTCGATCACCGCCTCGTCCGGCGCCATCAGCTCGCCCTCCTTGGGCGTCCAGCCGGCGATCGTGTCGCCGGCGAGGCCGCCGAACACGGTGGAATTGGCGACCCCGTTGCCGCCGAGCCGGTTGGCGCCGTGCACGCCCCCGGTGTCCTCGCCGGCCGCGTACAGGCCGGGCAGCGCGGTCGACCCGTCGGCCTGGAACTCGACCCCGCCCATCATGTAGTGCGCGGTCGGGACCACCTCGACCAGGCCCGAGACGAGGTCGAAGCCGACGTCCCGGCAGCGCTCGACCATGCCCTTGAACTGGCGCCGGACCATGGCCGGATCGAGGTGGCGCATGGTGATGTAGAGGCCGCCGTTCGGCCCGGTCCGGCCGGCCCGCATCTGCTCGAACATCGCGCGAGCGACCACGTCCCGGGTCGCCCGCTCGCCGCGCGGGTCGTAGCCGTGCATGAAGCGCTCCCCGGCGCCATCCAGGAGGTGGCCGCCCGATCCACGCAGCCCCTCCTCGATGATCGTCCCGGTGATCCGGGTGTCCCGGCCGGCGATCAGGCCGGTCGGATGGAACTGGACCATCTCGAGGTCGCGGAGCGTGAGACCGAAGCGGAGCGCCATCGCCATGCCGTCGCACGCCTTGTCGCCGGAGGGCGTGTGGTAGCGGTACATGGTCGGACCGCCGCCGGTCGCGAGCAGCACCGCCTTCGCCTGCACGAACCGGAAGCCGCCGGTCCGCATGTCGACCAGCAGCACGCCGGACAGGCGCGCGCCGTCGGCCGCCGGGACCAGTGCCAGCGCCCGGTGGTCCTCGAGCCGGCGGACGTCCATCGCCCAGGTCTGCTCGGCGAGGCGGTTCACGATCTCGATGCCGGTGAGGTCGCCCTTGTGCACCGTGCGATCGAAGCTCTGGCCGGCGAACGCCTTCTGATGGAGCGAGCCGTCCGGGTTGCGGTCGAAGAAGCAGCCCCAGCGGTTCTCGAGCTCGAGCACCCGCTTCGGCGCGGTCTCGACCAGGGTCCAGGCGAGGTCCTGGTCGTTCAGCCACTTGCCGCCCTCGATCGTGTCCATGAAGTGGCGGGGAACGGAGTCGTTCGCGGCGAGGGCGACGTTGTAGCCGCCCTGGACCATCCGCGTGCAGCCGCACTTGCCGAGCAGCCCCTTGACCGCGACGGTCACGTCCAGCTCCGGGGCGAGGCTCTTCGCGTGCAGCGCGGCCAGCAGCCCCGCGCCCCCGGCGCCGAGGATCAGGACGTCGGTGACCATCCGCTCGATCATCGCCGTTCAGAGCATCCGCTCGTAGTCTTCGTGCGATCCGATCCAGAACCAGAGCATCGTGTCCCCCTCAAGCGAGCCGAGCGCCCGGTGGTTCCGTGTGATGCGCAGCGAGTAGATCGAGCCGCGACCGATCTTCTTCAGCCGGAGGCTCGGATGAGCGGGGTTGGTGCGCCAGAGCCGGTACGCTCTCGCTGCCTGCACCTGGACCTCGGGCGGCACCGCCGCGAAGCAGCGCCAGAAGGTCTTCGTGGTCCTCGACCTCATTCATGCCAACGATCAGCCGGATCGCGATCGAGCGCATCGCCCTGGCCCGCCTCCTGTCGTGCCTCCTCGGCCATCTGCTCGAGCTTCGCTTCCGAGCAGCCGAACAGCCGCTCCCAACGCGCCTCGCTCTCGATCTCCTCCAGGATCAGCGCGGCGATCCTGTCCTGCTCCTCGGGGGGAAGGTTCCGCGCCCGGCGCAGCGCCTCCTCCAGTCGAGCGGTCATGTCTCACCTCCGGTCCGCAGCCGCTCGATCGTATCACGAGCCGTCGCGCCAGTCCTTGAAGCGGTGCCAGGCGCCGGCGAGCGGACGGGCGAGGGGCAGGACGCCGTGCAGCGGCCAGGTCCGGAACGGCAGGTCGTCGAACGCGGTCCGGCCCTCCGCGTCGCCGAGCAGCTTGTGGGCGATCCGGTAGCCGAGGTAGGGCGCCATCGCGACCCCGGAGCCGTTGTAGCCCATCGCATAGTGGATGCCGTCCCGGACCCCG
>DASUSF010000069.1:0-6119 GCA_036375275.1 Geminicoccaceae bacterium
GAACATGATCAGGAAGCCGACCACGACGACGGTCGCGACGGCGCCGAGGACCATGAACAGGAGCCCCCACCAGAAGGTCCGGATCAGCCAGTCGAAGTGCGACGCCTGCCAGCTGCCGCGCGCGTCGTTGCGCTTGGCGTATGCGATGATCACTCCGACCACTGCCGTCAGGCCGTTGACGAAGCTCAGCGCGTAAAGCGCGTAGATCAGGTGCAGGACGGTGTTGTCGACGGCCTGCCCGGCGACGATCAGCCGGGGCGGCTTCGCCTTGGCGACCTGGTTCCGGCCGCGGAACAGGTCCTCGATCTCCGGGAACTGGTCGGCCGGGCGCCAGTCCTCGTTCGGGCCTTCCTCGGCGAGCAGGGACGAGCGGCCGAGCCGGCCCTCGCCGATCAGCTCCTCGAGCTCGGCCCGGTCGTAGGGCCCGAACACCTGATCGCCGAACCTGAGGCGCCAGCGCCGTGGAGGCGGCGGTGGCGGGGGAGGGGCGCTCGCATCGATCATGGGCGGAGATCTTGGCAGCCGGCTCCCGAAGTGCAAGCTCGGCGGCGCCGGCTGAGGACGCTATAACGTCACGTCACCGGCAGCTGGCGGAGCTTCGGGGTGGATCACGATCACGGCCTCTGCATAGACGGCGCGCTCGCCCGCGCGGACGGCCTCTGCAACCGGCGCGGCGCCCGCCTGACCGTGCTCCGGCGGCGGGTGCTGGAGCTGGTCTGGCAGGACCACACCGCGGTCAAGGCCTACGACCTGCTCCGCCAGCTCGGCGAGCACCCGGCCGCCGCGTCCGCCAGCGTCAAGCCGCCGACGGTCTACCGGGCGCTCGACTTTCTCCTCGCCCACGGCCTGATCCACCGGCTCGAAAGCCTGAACGCCTACGTCGGCTGCCCGCGTCCGGACCGAGCGCACGACGGGTCGTTCCTGATCTGCGAGCGCTGCGGGAAGGTGCGGGAGGTCGGGAGCGAGGCGCTCGACAGCCTGCTCGACGAGGCGGCGGCGGACCACGACTTCACGCTCCGGGCGCGGACCGTGGAGCTGCGCGGGATCTGCCGGCCGTGCCAGGGCCGGCCCTCGTGAGCGGGACCCTGGTCGCGGCGCACGGCGTCACCGTGCGCGCCGGCGCCCGCACGATCCTCCGCGAGGTCGATCTCGAGGTCCGGAGCGGGGAGATCGTCGCCCTGATCGGGCCGAACGGCGCCGGTAAGACCACGCTGCTCCGGGTCCTGCTCGGCATCGTCCGGCCCGCGGCCGGCAGCGTCGAGCGCTCCGCCGGCCTGACCATCGGCTACGTGCCGCAGCGGCTCCGGCTCGATCCGATCCTGCCGATCGACGTCCGCCGCCTGCTCCGTCTGGCCGGACGCTCGAGGAAGATCCGGCTGCAGACGGCGCTGCGCGAGGTCGGGGCGGAGCACCTGCTCGACACCTCGCTGCACGACCTTTCGGGCGGAGAGTTCCAGCGGGTGCTGCTGGCCTACGCGCTGATCCGCGAGCCGGCGCTCCTGATCCTCGACGAGCCGGCGCAGGGCATCGACCTCGCCGGCCAGATCGAGCTCTACGCCTTGATCGAGCGGATCCGGAACCAGCGCGGATGCGGCGTGCTGCTGGTCAGCCACGACCTGCACATCGTCATGGCCGCGACCGACCGGGTGGTGTGCCTGAACCAGCACGTCTGCTGCTCCGGGCGCCCCGAGACGGTGAGCCGGACCCCCGAGTACGTCCACCTGTTCGGCCAGCGGGGCGCCGATCGTCTCGCGGTCTACCACCACGAGCACGACCACCGTCACGACCTCGGCGGGCGGGTGGTCGAGCCCGAGCGCGCCCCGCCCGCTCCGGACGCCTGAGCCGATGCTCGACGACTTCCTGATCCGGGCGGCGCTCGGCGGCATCGGCGTGGCGCTCCTCGCCGGCCCGCTCGGCTGCGTCGTGGTCTGGCGGCGGATGGCGTTCTTCGGCAGCGCCCTCGCCCATTCGGCCCTGCTCGGGGTGGGTCTCGGCGCGGTCCTCGCGCTCCCGATGACGCTGACCACGCTCGCCGTCTGCCTCCTGTTCGCGCTGCTGCTGGCGGGGTTCCAGGAGCAGCGGCTGCTGGCCGACGACACGGTGCTCGGGATCATCGCCCACGCCGCGCTCGCCCTCGGGCTGATCGTGGTCGGCTTCGCCGAGACCGTGCGGGTCGACCTCGTCGGCTACCTGTTCGGCGATCTGCTCTCGGTCGGCCGCAGCGACCTGGTCTGGATCTTCGTCGGCGGCGCGGCGGTGCTCGCGGCGCTGGTCCGACTCTGGCCGTCGCTGCTCCGGCTGACCCTGAACGAGGAGCTGGCCCGGGCCGAAGGGGTCGCGGTCCGCCCGGTCCGGATCATGTTCATGCTGCTGATGGCGGCGAGCGTCGCGATCGGCATGAAGATCGTCGGCATCCTGCTCGTGGTCTCGCTGCTGGTCATCCCGGCCGCGGCCGCGCGCCCCTTCGCCCGGACGCCGGAGCAGATGGCGGGGCTCGCAGCATTGGTCGGCGCGCTCGCGGTCCTGCTCGGCCTCTGGGGCTCGGTCCGGTTCGACACCCCGAGCGGACCCTCCATCGTGGTTGCCGCGTCCGCGCTGTTCGCCGCCGGCATGGTCTGGCAGGGCGTGCGCCGCGCCTGAGCGCGCTTCGCGGGTCGAGCCATTCGCACCGGCCGGCGGGCTGCCGCCGTCAGCGCTGCCCGACTCCGACGGCGACCTCCCCGACCGGGGGGACGACCACGATCCCGACCTCCTCGCCCGAGGGCAGCCGCTCCTTGGCCGACATCACCCCGATCACCTCGTAGCCGGCCGCGGTCTCGAGCAGCAGGGGCGAGCCGGAGAGGCCGGGGCCCGTGCCTTCGCCGCAGCTGTAGGTGAGGAGACGGCCGCTCGGGTTCAGCTCCTCGATGCTGCAGCGGGCGAGGCTCGTCACCATCTCCGGACCGTCGGCCGAGCGGATCAAGGCCGCCTTGACCACGTCCTCCCGGAACACGAAGGCCAGCCGCGCGGCGCGCTCGCCGGCCAGAGGGAGCGGCGCGGGCGGGGCCGCCGCGTCGACCTCGACGCGGAGGATCGCCCAATCCTCCTGAAGATCGAGAATCGCGCCGGAAGGACCCAGCGCCGGCCTCGCCGGCAGCGTCACCCCGCGCACCACGAACTCGCGGCCCGCCGCCACGACCGTCACCTCGCCCGGAGCCGGCGGCCGCCACGAGCGGCGGTCGACGATGCAGTGCGCGGCCGTGAGCGCGCGGTCCGGCCCGACGAACACCGCCTGACAGGGGCCGCTCTCGCCGCGCGTCTGGACCCGGCCGATCGTCGCCGAGAGGTCCGGCTGCCCGCCCTGACCGCCGCGGCAGCCCGCTCCGAGCATCGCCAGCGGCAGAAGGAGCAGGAGGAGGCGCCGATGCATGCTCTGGCCGAGGGTCCGGGAGCACCACCAGACCACCAACCGCGCCGGCGCTCAAGGATGCCGGCGTCGTCCGCCACGGTCGGGCCTCAGACCAGCGTGGAACACAGCCGGGGGCGGATCGTTAGGAGAGCGATGCCTCACGCCCGGGCAGGCCGGAGGGCAGCCGGCTCCGGGCCGGCCCGTGCCGGAGGGAGCGCTCGGGGCGGACGGCCGCGGGCGCGAAGATCGCCAGTGGAGTGGAGCTGATGAGCAGGACCGTCGCCGACTTCATGCTCGACCGTCTGCACCAGTGGGGGGTCGAGCGGATCTACGGCTACCCCGGCGACGGCATCAACGGCATCCTCGGCGCCTTCGACCGCGCGGAGGACAAGCTTCAGTTCATTCAGACGCCGCACGAGGAGGTCGCGGCCTTCATGGCCTGCGCCCACGCCAAGTTCACCGGCCGCCCGGGCGTCTGCCTCGCGACCTCCGGCCCGGGCGCGATCCACCTCCTGAACGGGCTCTACGACGCCAAGCTCGACCACGCGCCGGTGGTCGCGATCGTCGGCCAGCAGAAGCGGATGGCGCTCGGCGCGCACTACCAGCAGGAGGTCGACCTCGTCTCCCTGTTCAAGGACGTGGCCGGCGCCTACGTCCACGTCTGCCAGGCGCCGGCGCAGATGCGCCATCTGGTCGACCGCGCGATGCGGATCGCCGCCGCCGAGCGGACCGTCACCTGCATCATCGTTCCGGGCGACGTCCAGGAGCTGGATGCCGTCGAGAGCCCGCCCCGGATCCACGGCGCGGTATACTCCAGCGTCGGCTACACGCCGCCGCGGGTGGTGCCGGCGGAAGCCGATCTCCGGCGGGCGGCCGAGATCCTGAACGAGGGCGAGCGGGTCGCGATGCTGGTCGGCGCAGGCGCGCTGCACGCGACCGACGAGGTGATCGAGGTCGCCGAGCTGCTCGGAGCCGGCGTCGCCAAGGCGCTGCTCGGCCGCGCCGCGCTGCCCGACGACCTGCCGTTCGTCACCGGCCAGATCGGACTCCTCGGCACGCGCCCGAGCTACGAGCTGATGACCGGCTGCGACACCCTGCTGATGGTCGGCTCGAGCTTCCCCTACTCGGAATGGCTGCCCGAGGAGGGGCAGGCGCGCGGCATCCAGATCGACATCGACGGCAAGATGCTCGGCATCCGCTATCCCATGGAGTCGCTTCTGGTCGGCGACAGCGCCGAGACGCTTCGCGCTCTCGTTCCCCTGCTCCGGCGCAAGACCGATCGGTCCTGGCGCGAGAAGCTGGAGAAGGACATCCGGGAATGGTGGGAGGTGGTCGAGGAGCGCTCGATGACCGGCGCCGACCCGATCAACCCCGAGCGCGTGCTCTGGGAGCTCTCGCCGCGGCTCCCCGACAACTGCATCATCAGCGCCGATTCCGGCAGCGTCGCCAACTGGTTCGCCCGCAACATGAAGATCCGGCGTGGCATGATGGCGACCCTCTCGGGCAATCTCGCCACGATGTGCCCGGGCGTTCCCTACGCGCTCGCCGCCAAGTTCAACTTCCCGGAGCGGGTCTCGATCGCGCTGGTCGGCGACGGCGCCATGCAGATGCTCGGCAACAACTGCCTGATCACGGTGGCCAACCAGTGGCGGACCTGGAGCGACCCCCGCCTGATCACCCTGGTGCTCAACAACCAGGACCTGAACCAGGTGACCTGGGAGCAGCGCGTGCTCGCGGGCGATCCGAAGTGGGAGACCTCGCAGAACATCCGCGACTTCCCCTACGCCGCCTATGCCGAGCTCTTGGGGCTGAAGGGCCTCCGGGTCGAGCGCCCGGAGGAGGTCGGACCCGCCTGGGACGAGGCGCTCCGCGCCGACCGGCCGTGCGTGCTCGACGTGGTGACCGATCCCAAGGTCCCGCCGCTGCCGCCGCACATCAGCTACTCCCAGGCCAAGAAGTACGCGCAGGCGGTGCTCAAGGGCGATCCCGAGGCGGTCGGCATCATCTGGCGCTCGATCAGGGAGGTGATGCAGGGCTAGAGCGATCTCCGATGAGACAGAACCGGATCGAACCGCGACGTCCTGCCGCTCATCGGAAGAAGATTGCTCTTTTTCAATGGATCACAGCGGATTGACCCGATCGGAACCGCTGACAGGCGGTTCCGCATATCGGGATCCGCTCTAGCGGGATGGGAGGCCGGATCAGCATCCGCCCGCATGGTGCGCCCCGCTCTCCAAGTCCAGCGATCCGGAGTTCGACCATCACCCTCACCCCGTCCCTCTCCCTCAAGGGAGAGGGTGATGGAGATCTCGCCCTGTCACCACGCATTGATCGAGTTGGGAGAGGAGACGCAGAATGCGGCTCGGCGCCGGCCCTTTCCAATTGTTGGCAGAACGAGTGGCAGTGCTCGCACTGAAGCTCCCTCTCCCTGGAGGGAGAGGGACGGGGTGATGGTGCCCTGGAGCGAGTCCGGCGCGCTCCGCCCCGACCCCGCCCGGCCCGGCCTCCGCGCAGCCCGTTGGGGTATCCCATGATCCTGCGCCGCGAGCCCGTCCCCTTCGAGCATGCCGCCGCGGCGGCGCTGGCCGAGGCGCTCCGGGCGCGGATCGAAGGCGAGGTGCGCTTCGACGCGGGCAGCCGCGCGGTCTACGCCACCGACGCCTCGAACTACCGGCATCCGCCGATCGGGGTGGTGGTGCCGAAGAGCGCCGAGGACGTGGTCGAGACGGTC
>DASUSF010000070.1:0-12369 GCA_036375275.1 Geminicoccaceae bacterium
GCCCTGCCGGAGCGGGTCGAGGCGGCCGGCCTCGAAGCGCCGGTGCTGGTCGTGATCGGCCGCGTGGTCGAGGCGATGACGCGGGCCGGACCTTCCGAACTCGCAGACGATCCGCGGGTCGCCGTGCTGGCGCGAGCTGGCGCCATCCATGGTTGATGCCCCGTCTCGAAAATGCGGGCGCCACCCTCACCCCGTCCCTCTCCCTCGGGGGAGAGGGGGCAGGAAGGGCGCCCAGCATTGGATGTCCCTGCCTCCTGGCGGGGGATGGCCGGGGCGGGGGGTGGTGCCCGGTGGCCGGATCATGCGGCTCAGCGCCATCCTCCTATTCGCCGGACTTGCGCTCCCCGCCGCCGCTGATGCACCCGAGGCCGACCGGCAGGCGGAGCTGCTGCACCGCCTGCGGCACGACTGCGGCTCCTGCCACGGCATGACCATGGCCGGCGGCCTCGGGCCGGCGCTGCTGCCGGCGGCGCTCGAAGGCCGGAGCGACGAGGAGCTGGCGCGGATCGTCCTGGACGGCGTCCCGCGGACGCCGATGCCGCCCTGGCGGTTCGAGATCACCGAGGACGAGGCGCTCTGGCTGGTCGGGCGGCTCAAGGAGGGCCTGGATGAGGACTGAGGCGATCGTCCTCGGCGTCGGCCTGCTCCTGGCGGGGGCCCTGCCCGCCGCGGCGTGCCAGCTCGGCGGGCTGCGCGGCACCGGCGACCTCGGGATCGTGGTCGAGCGCGCGGCCGGCCGGGTCCAGGTGATCGACACCACCGCGCGCACCAGCCTGTGCACGGTCGCGGGGCTCGGGGATCTCTCCCACGCCTCCGCGGTGTTCAGCCGCGATGGCCGCTACGCCTTCGTGTTCGGGCGCGACGGCGGGCTCTCGAAGGTCGATCTCCTGAAGGGCGAGGTCGTGAAGAGGATCGTGCAGGCCGGCAATTCGATCGGCGGCGCGATCTCGTCGAGCGGCCGCCTGGTCGCCGTCTCGAACTACGACCCCGGCGGGGTCAGGGTGTTCGACAGCCGGACCCTGGACCTGGTCGCGGACCTCCCGGCGGCGGGCGCCGACGGCGCGCCCTCGAAGGTGGTCGGGCTGGTCGACGCCCCGGGCGAAGTGTTCGTCTACGCCCTCTACGACGCCGGCCAGATCCGCCACGCCGACTTCTCCGATCCGACGGCGCCGGTCGTCCGGACGTTCGAGGACGTCGGCCTGCAGCCCTACGACGGCCTGATCACGCCCGACGGCCGGCACTACGTCGCCGGCCTGTTCGGCGAGGACGGCCTGGCGGCGCTCGACCTCTGGCACCTCGAGAAGGGCGTCGTGCGGATCCTCGACGGCTACGGGCGGGGCGAGGAGCCGCTGCCGGTCTACAAGATGCCGCACCTCGAGGGCTGGGCCGCGGCCGGCGACCTCCTGTTCCTGCCCGCGGTCGGCCGGCACGAGCTCCTGGTGGTCGACCGGGACGGCTTCGAGGAGGTCGATCGCATCGAGGTGCATGGCCAGCCGATCTTCGCGGTCGCGCGCCCCGACGGGCGCGAGGTCTGGGTCAACTTCGCGCACCCGGACAACGGCGTGGTGCAGGTGATCGACGTGCCGTCGCGCGCGGTGGTGGCCGAGCTCGAGCCGGGCGAGGCCGTGCTCCACCTGGAGTTCACCCCGCGCGGCAGCGAGGTCTGGGTCTCGGCCCGGGACAGCGACCGCGTCGTGGTCTACGACACGGCGAGCAAGGAGCGGCTCGCGGCGATCGAGGCCGCGACGCCCTCGGGCATCTTCATGACCGCCCGCGCGCACCGGACCGGCCTCTGATGAGCGGCGCGCCACGGGACCCCCTCGACCACCGCCTGCTCGACGGCTTCCAGCGCGACTTCCCGCTCGAGCCACGGCCGTATGCGCGCCTGGCGGAGGAGGTCGGCTGCTCCGAGGACGAGGTGATCGCCCGCCTCGCCGCGCTGAAGGAGCAGGGGGCGGTGTCGCGGGTCGGGGCGGTGATCGCGCCGCAGCGCGCCGGCTGGAGCACGCTCGCCGCGATGAAGGTGCCGCCGGCGCACCTCGAGGAGGTGGCGGCGGTCGTCTCGTCCTACCCCGAGGTCAACCACAACTACGAGCGCGAGCACGAGCTCAATCTCTGGTTCGTGGTCGCGGCGCCCACGCCCGCGGCGGTCGCCGCCGTGCTGCGCGACATCGTCTACCGGACCAGCCTCGAGGTGATCGATCTGCCGCTCACCGAGGCCTACCGGCTCGACCTCGGGTTCAGGCTGTCGTGATCCCGCCCGGCGCGGCCGACCTCCGGCTGATCGGCGCCATCCAGGACGGCCTGCCGCTGGTCAGGCAGCCGTATGCGCTGGTGGGTGCCGGCATCGGGATGAGCGAGGACGAGGTGATCGAAGGGATCCGCCGGCTGATCGAAGCCGGTGTGATCAGGCGCATGGGCGTGATCGTCCGTCACCACGAGCTCGGCTACCGGGCGAACGCCATGACCGTGTTCGACGTCCCGGATGCGGAGGTCGCGGAAGCCGGCCGGCGGCTCGCGGCGCTGCCCTTCGTCACCCTCTCCTATCGACGCCCGCGGCGGCTGCCGCTCTGGCCCTACAACCTGTTCTGCATGATCCACGGCAAGGACCGGGGCGAGGTCCTGGCGCAGGTCGACGCGGCGACCGCCGCGGCCGGCCTCGAGGCCTGCGCGCGCGAGATCCTGTTCAGCCGGCGCCGCTTCAAGCAGCGGGGCGCCCGCTACGGGATCGCTCCGGCGCAGGCGGAGGCGGCCTGATGGACGACATCGACCGTCGCCTGGTCAACGCGCTCCAGGGCGGCTTCCCGATCGCCGAGCGGCCGTTCGCCGAGGTCGGCGCGATGCTCGGCCTCGACGAGCAGGAGGTGATCGCCCGGCTCCAGACGCTGCTCGACGACCGGACGCTGTCCCGCTTCGGCCCCATGATCGACGTCGACCGGCTGGGCGGCGGGCTGACGCTCGCCGCGATGGCGGTGCCGGACGAGCGGTTCGACGAGGTCGCCGACATCGTCAACGGCTTCGACGAGGTCGCGCACAACTACCAGCGCACCCACGCCCTCAACATGTGGTTCGTGATCGCGACCGAGGACCCCGCCGAGGTCGAGCGTACCATCCGGAGGATCGAGCGGGCGACCGGGCTCGAGGTCCTGAACCTGCCGAAGCTCGAGGAGTACTTCCTCGAGCTGAAGCTCTCGGCATGACCGCGCCCGGGCTCGACCCGGTCGACCGGCGGCTGCTCGCAGCGAGCCAGGGCGGGCTGCCGCTCTGCCCACAGCCCTACCATGACCTCGCGGGACGGCTCGGCCTCGCGCCCGAAGACGTGATGGCCCGGTTCCGGCGGCTGCTCGCGTCCGGCGTGATCCGGAGGATCGGCGCCGTGCCGAACCACTACGCGCTCGGCTGGCGCGCCAACGGCATGTCGGTCTGGGACGTCGACGACCGGAGGATCGGCGATCTCGGCCCGAAGGTCGGCGCGCTCGCCTTCGTGACCCACTGCTACCGCCGGCCGCGGCGGCCGCCGCTCTGGCCCTACAACCTGTTCGCAATGGTGCACGGCCGGACCCGCGCCGAGGTCGACCGCCAGGTCCTGGAGATCGCCCGCCTGCTCGGCGACGCATCCCGCGCCCACGACGTCCTGCTCAGCACCCGGATCCTCAAGAAGACCGGGCTCCGCCTGACATGATCCGGAGAACCTGATGTTCCGTCTGAGCCAGTACATGCAGGAGCTGATCCGGCCGGCCCCGCTCAAGGCGCGGAAGCCGCCGGGGCCGGTGGTGATCTGGAACCTGGTGCGGCGCTGCAACCTGAACTGCATCCACTGCTACTCGCTCTCCTGCGACAAGGACTTCCCGGGCGAGCTCAGCACCGCCGAGGTGTTCGAGGTCATGGACGACCTCAAGGCGTTCCGGGTGCCGGTCCTGATCCTCTCCGGCGGCGAGCCGCTGCTCCGGCCCGACATCTTCGAGATCTCGGCGCGCGCCAAGGCGATGGGCTTCTACGTCGGGCTCTCGACCAACGGCACCCTGATCGACGAGCCGTGCGCCGACCGCATCGCCGAGGTCGGCTACAACTACGTCGGCGTCAGCCTCGACGGCATCGGCGAGGTCCACGACCGCTTCCGCCGCCAGGCGGGCTCGTTCGACGCGGCGCTGAACGGCATGCAGCTCTGCAAGGCGCGCGGCATCAAGGTCGGCCTCCGCTTCACCATGACGGAGCGGAACGCGCACCACCTGCCGGCGATGCTCGACCTCATGGAGCGCGAGGACATCGACAAGTTCTACCTGTCGCACCTGGTCTACGCCGGGCGCGGCAACCGCTACCGCGAGGACGACGCCTTCCACCGGACCACGCGCGACGCCATGGACCTCGTCTTCGAGCGCTGCTGGCAGTACGTGCAGCGGGGGCTCCACAAGGAGTTCGTGACCGGCAACAACGACGCCGATGCGGTCTACTTCCTCTCCTGGGTGCGCGAGCGTTTTCCCGAGAAGGTTCCGCACATGCGCGCGCGGCTCGCGCTCTGGGGCGGCAACGCGTCCGGCGTGAACGTCGCCAACATCGACAACCTCGGGAACGTCCACCCCGACACCTTCTGGTGGCACTACACCCTCGGCAACGTCAGGAAGCGGCCCTTCTCGGCGATCTGGGAGGACACGTCCGACCCGATCATGGCCGGGCTGAAGGCGAAGCCGCGGACGATCTCGGGCCGCTGCGGCGCCTGCCACTACTTCGACGTCTGCGGCGGCAACACCCGGGTGCGGGCGATGCAGCTGACCGGCGACGCGTTCGCCGAGGACCCCGCCTGCTACCTCACCGACGAGGAGATCGGGGTCGCTTCCGCGCCGCGCCTCGAGGTCTTCCCCTACCGGAGGCGCGCCCGTGCGGTTGCCGCCGGCTAGCAGCCTCGGGTTCCTGCTCCTCCTTCCGACCGCGGGCCTCGCCGCGCCGGATGGTGCCGCGGTGTTCCGGGAGCACTGCGCGAGCTGCCACGGGGCCGACCGACTCGGCGGCACCGGCCCGGCGCTGCTGCCCTCGAACCTCGGGCGGCTGAAGCCCGAAGAGGCGCACGAGGTGATCGCGGCGGGGCGGATGCAGACCCAGATGCCGGCCTTCGGCGAGACGCTCTCGGCCGAGGAGGTCGAGGCGCTGGTGGCGCTGATCTACACGCCGCCCGCCGAGGTCCCGGTCTGGGGCAGGGCCGAGATCGACGCGTCGCGCACGGTCTTCGTGCCTCCGGACGAACTCGCCGAGGCGCCGCGCCACGACGCCGATCCGCTCAACCTGTTCGTCGTGGTCGAGAGCGGCGACCATCACGTCACGATCCTGGACGGCGACCGGTTCGAGCCGATCGAGCGCTTCCCGTCGCACTACGCGCTGCACGGCGGGCCGAAGTTCTCCCCCGACGGGCGCTTCGTCCACTTCGCCTCCCGCGACGGCTGGATCACCCGCTACGACCTCTTCGGGCTCGAGAAGACGGCCGAGGTCAGGGCCGGGATCAACACCCGGAACCTCGCGATCTCGGGTGACGGCAAGGTGCTCGCCGTCGCCAACTACCTGCCTCACACGCTCGTCCTGCTCGATGCCGCGACCCTCGCGCCGCTCGAGGTGATCGAGGCCCGGGACGTCCGCGGCAAGGCGACGTCGCGCGTCTCCGCGGTCTACCAGGCGGCGCCTCGGGAGAGCTTCGTGGTCGCGCTCAAGGACATCCCGGAGGTCTGGGAGGTGTTCTACGGCGAGGACCCGCCGCAGACGACCGGCCTCGTCCACAGCTACGAGGCCGGCATGGTAGAGGCGCTGGCGAAGGACGAGCGCTTCCCGATCCGCCGGACGGAGCTGGACGAGCCGCTCGACGACTTCTTCTTCACCCAGGACTACACGCGCCTGATCGGCTCGGCGCGGGACGGCGGGCGCGCGGTCGTGGTCCATCTGGACGTGCGCCGCGCCATCGCCGAGCTGCCGCTGCCGGGCCTGCCGCACCTCGGCTCCGGGATCTCCTGGGAGCGAAACGGCCGGCGGGTCATGGCGACCCCGCACATTCGGGAGGGTGCGGTGAGCGTGATCGACCTCGAGAGCTTCGAGGTCGTGAAGCGGATCCCGACCGAGGGCCCGGGCTTCTTCATGCGCAGCCACGAGAACAGCCCCTACGTCTGGGTCGACGTGTTCTTCGGCCCCGACAAGGACGCGCTCCACGTCATCGACAAGCAGTCGCTCGAGATCGTCGACACCCTCCGGCCGTCGCCGGGCAGGACCGCCGCGCACGTCGAGTTCGACCGGGACGGACGCCACGCGCTGGTCAGCATCTGGGAGATGGACGGCGCGCTCGTGGTCTACGACGCCCGGACGCTCGAGGAGGTCAAGCGGATCCCCATGGTCAAGCCGTCCGGGAAGTACAATGTCTGGAACAAGATCAGCCGTGACGAAGGCACCAGCCACTGAGGGGTGGCGCGGGACCACCCTGGTCCTCGCGGTCCACGGCATCCAGGGCGGGCCCGGCTGCGCCGTCGCTCACGCCGCCGACCTGCGGCGCCGGGGCCTGTTCCGGAGCGTCCTGTTCGGCTGCCACAAGGGCGCGCCCGATCTCGTGGACGTGGTCCGGGGTGCGGCGCCGGGGCCGGTCCTGGTGGCACCGCTGCTGATGGCCGAGGCCTACACGCTCCGCGCCATGACCCGGCGGCTGGACGACGGCGCTGGCCGGCCGTTCCGGATCGCGCCGGTGCTCGGGACCCACCCCCGCTTCGCTGGCCTGATCGTGCGCGAGGGGCTGGCGGGCTGCGCGGCGCGCGGCTGGCGGCCTGGCGGGACGGCGCTGCTGCTGGTCGGCCACGGCACCCGGCGCGATCCGAATTCCGGTGCCACCGCCAGACGGCACGCGGAGAGCGTGCGCGCGAGCGGGCGCTTCGCCGAGGTGGCGGTCGGGTTCCTGGACGAGGCGCCGGCCGTGCCGGACGCCCTCGCCGGCCTGCAGGCGGACCGCTGCGTCGCGGTCGGCCTGTTCCTCGACCGCGGCGAGCACGGCGAGGAGGACGTCCCGGCGCTGCTGGAGGCCGGCGCGAAGGCCGCCGTCTACAGCGGGCCGATCGGGATCGACCCTCTGGTCCCGGACCTGGTCCTGGACCTGCTAGGGACGCCGGGCGCGGTCACCGTCGCGGCGTAGCGCGGCGCGAGGGACCCGCGTCAGACGGCGCGGGCGTGACGCGCCGCGCCGGCGGCGTCGAGGTACTGGTCGAACACCGCCGCCACGACCCGGACCAGCGGGCGGGCCTCGTCCGGCACCCGGATCCGGCCGCCGGCCCCGATCACGACGATGCGGTCGGCGGCGAGGCCGGCGAGCGCGTCGAGCTCGGGCATGAAGTGGCCGGCGTCGACCCCGAACCGGCGGCCGACCGCCTCGAGGTCGACCTCGAGGTCGCACATCAGGCGCTCGATCACCGCGCGCCGGAGGCGGTCCTCGTCGTCGAGCTCGAGCCCGCGCACCGTCGCGAGGCGGCCGGCGCGGATCGCCTCGCCCCAGGCGCGGACCGGCACCGCGTTCTGCACGTAGCCCTGCGGCAGGCTGCCGATCGCGGACGCGCCGAACCCGAGCAGGACCGGCGCCGGGTCCGCGGTGTAGCCCTGGAAGTTGCGCCGGAGCCGGCCGTCCGCGAGCGCGCGGGCGAGCGGGTCGCCGGGCCTCGCGAAGTGGTCGAGCCCGATCGGGCGGTAGCCCGCCGCCTCGAGCCGGCGGTGCGCCGTCTGGAACTGGCGCCACCGCTCGACCGCGCCGGGCAGCGCCGCCTCGTCGATCAGCCGCTGGTGCCGCTTGAGCCATGGCACGTGGGCGTAGCCGAAGAGGGCGAGCCGGTCGGGATCGAGCCGGAGCGCGGCCCCGGCGGTCCGCTCGACGTCCGCCACGGTCTGGTGCGGCAGGCCGTACATCAGGTCGACGTTGAGCGCCTCGATCCCGGCGTCACGGAGCCATGACGCCACCCGCGCCGTGGTCTCGAACGGCTGCACCCGGTTGACCGCCCGCTGCACCTCGGGGTTCACGTCCTGGACGCCGAGGCTGGCCCGGTTGACCCCGATCGCCGCCAGCGCCAGGATCCGCGCCCGGTCCAGGCCGCGCGGGTCGATCTCGACCGCGATCTCGGCGTCGGCCTCGACCTCGAACCAGCGACGGAGGCCGTCGCCCAGCCGGCAGAGGTCGGCGGGCTCGAGGATGGTCGGGCTGCCGCCGCCGAAGTGGATGTGCCGGACCCGGCGACCCGCGCCGATCCGCCGGGCGACGAGCTCGATCTCGCTCTCGAGCGTCTCCAGGTAGCCCGCCACCGGCGCGTAGCGCCGGACGATCTTGGTGTGGCAGCCGCAGAACCAGCAGAGCGTGTCGCAGAAGGGGATGTGCAGATAGAGCGACAGCGGGCCGTCCGGCAGCTCCTCGAGCCAGCGGCCGCAGGCGTCGGCCCCGACGCCCGGGTGCAGATGGGGCGCGGTCGGATAGCTGGTGTAGCGGGGCACGCGCCGGTCGTAGCGGGCGAGGCGGTCGGGTTCCATCGGTGCAGTCTCGACCGTTCCCGCCGCCAACGGATTGACCTCGATCAAGCCGGACGCCCGATCGGCGCGCCAGCCCCGCCGCGGGTGCCCGCGTGGGCGTGCTTGCCTATTGCGGCCGGTTGCCACAACATCTTCCGGCCGTCGTCGCGACAGGGATCGAACGGGGAAGCGGGGGCGGCGCCAAAGACAACAAGGTCCGGATCGCGGGACCGGGTGGCCTGTCCACCCGCTTGCAACCAGGGAGAGCACGAGATGGACATCACGAAGGCGCGGAGGGCCGCCATGATGGCGGCCATGGCCCTCGTCGGCATGGGCGGCGCCGCCGCCGCCCAGGACGTGCGCGAGTTCAGCTTCGGCTACGACCAGCCGAAGAGCACCGGCTACGGCTTCGCGGGCGACCTGTTCGAGGAGCAGATCGCCGAATGCAGCGGCGGCGGCATGCAGATCAACCAGTTCCCGGGCGCCCAGCTCGGCCAGGAGCCGGCGATGCTCGAGAAGCTGCGCTCGGGCGACATCGACTTCATCATCACGTCCTCGGCGAACGGCGCCACGGTGTCGCCCGAGCTCGGCGTGATGTCGCTGCACTACCTGTTCGAGGACGAGGACCACCTCGCGAAGGCGGTGGCGTCCCCGGAGCTCACGGACGCGATCAAGTCGATGGTCAGCGAGACCGTCGACGGCGCCCACGTGCTCAGCCTCCTGACCCTCGGCTTCCGCAACATCTACTCCAAGGAGGAGGTGCATGGCGTCGATGACCTGAACGGCAAGAAGATCCGGGTCCAGGCGACCAAGACCGAGGACACGCACTTCCCGGCCTACGGCGCCCAGCCGGTGCACATGCCGTTCGGCGAGGTCTATACCTCGCTCCAGACCGGCGTCGTCGACATGGCCGAGAACGGGGTCAACGTCTACCTCTCGAACAAGCACTACGAAGTCGCGCCCGTGATGTCGATGACCCAGCACGAGGCCAACAACAACCTGCTCTGGGTCAGCGACAAGACCTGGCAGAGCCTCGACGACGAGCAGAAGGCGTGCGTCGAGCAGGCGGCGAAGGCGGTCGGCGAGCAGGAGCCGCCGCACGCCTTGCAGCTCGAGCAGGAGTCCGCCGAGCAGCTCAAGAGCATCGGCGTCAAGATCGTGGACGACGTCGACAAGTCCGGCTTCATCGAGGCGGCGCAGCCGATCCAGGACCAGCTCGCCGAGGAGCTCGGCCCCAACGCGGTCGAGGTGGTCGAGATCGTCCGCGGCATGAAGTAGCGGTCGCCCGGGCGCTCCGGGGCGGGCGCGCCTGCGGGCGCCGCCCCGCTCCGGCGTCGGGCCGGAGCGTTGCCCTTGGCTGAGCGTCGCCCCATCGTCCTCGAGCGCGACCGTCATCTCAAGTGGGCGGCGCTCGATCCGCTCGAGCTCGTGCTGATGATGCTGTGCGGGGTCGCGATCGGCGGGTTCTCGATCGCGGTGGTCTGCGACATCGTCACCCGCACCCTCGGCGTGCCCTGGCTCTGGCTGCAGGAGGTCACGTCCGCCTTCTTCATCTACGGCAGCTTCCTCGGCATGGCGGTGGCCACCCGCCGCGCCGACCACCTGATGCTGTCGGCGATCACCGACGCGATGACCGGACGGACCCGGCACTGGGTCGAGATCTTCAACCGCCTGGTCATCCTCGGCTGCGGGGCGTGCATGGTCTGGTTCGGCTGGATCAACTTCCTGCACGGCTTCGGCAGCTTCCGCATGCCGTCCTTGACCCCGCTCGCCTGGTGGTACCTCGCGATCCCGATCGCCGGCGCCTTCATCTGCCTGTTCGCGATCGAGCAGATCGTCAACGGCTGGCGGAACGGCTTCCCGCACGTCGAGCGGCGCCCCGAGGACGAGGAGCTGGTCCTTTGATCGTCTCCTCGGGCTGGGTCCTGTTCGTCATGGCGTCGGTGTTCCTCGGCCTCGGCTACATCGGGGTGCCGGTGCCCTTCGCGCTGATGGCCGGCGTGTTCCTCGCGACCGCGCTGACGCCGGTGAGCATGCCGTCCATGGTCGGCCAGCTGTTCATCGGGCTGGACGCCGAGGCCCTGCTCGCGGTGCCGTTCTTCCTCCTGGTCGGCGAGCTGATGACCTCGGCCGAGGTCACGCGCCGGATGATCGTGCTCGCCCAGACCCTGATCGGGCATCTCCGCGGCGGGCTCGCCCAGGTGGTGACGCTGTTCTCGATGTTCTTCGCCGGGATCTCCGGCTCGTCCACCGCCGACGTCGCGGTGCTGAGCCGGACCATCGCGCCGGAGATGGACCGGGAAGGCTACAGCCGGGGCTTCATCGCCGCCCTGATCGCCTCGGCCTCGACCATCGCCAACCTGATCCCGCCCTCGATCATGGCGGTCGTCTACGGCGCCACCGGCAACGTCTCGATCGCCGGCCTGTTCCTCGGCGGCGTCGTGCCCGGGGTCCTGATCGGGCTCGGCCTGATGATCTACAGCTTCATCTTCGGCCCGGCTGGCTTCAAGCGGCGCCGCGCGACGATGCGCGAGGTCGCGTACGCGACCAGCCGCGCTTCCCTGCCGCTGATGATCCCGGTGATCATCATGGGCGGCATCCTGTCCGGCTGGTTCACGCCGACCGAGGCCGGGATCGCCGCCGTCGCCTACATCGTGCTGGTGGTGATCCCGTTCCTCCGCCCGGCGCACATCCGCGAGCTGCCGCGGGACTTCATGCACGCCGGGCTGCTCTACGCCATCCCGATGGCCGCGGTCGCCGGCGCGTCGGCGTTCGGCTGGATGCTCGCGTACCTGCGCGGCCCCGACCTCGTCTCCGGCTGGATCGAGCTCTACGCCGGCACCGATCCCCGGATGATCATGTTCCTGCTGGTGGTGCTGTTCGTGATCGTCGGCGACTTCATCGACGCCGTGCCGGCGATCATCATCTTCATGCCGATCATCACCAGCCTCGCCCTGCTCGGCGACATCAACTCCGTCCACATGGGCGTCGTGATCATCACCACCCTGGTGTTCGGCCTGATCACCCCGCCCTACGGCCTCTCGCTGCTGATGGCGAGCAAGTTCTGCGACGTGAAGTTCACGACCGCGATGTACGCGTCCTTGCCGCTCTACCTCGTGTTCTTCGCGACCATCGCGTTCTGCATCTTCTTCCCCGACGTGATCCTCTGGCTGCCGAAGACGGTCCTGCCGGAATCGGTCGGCTGCTTCCAGGCCCCCGGCGGCACCGGCTACATCTGCCCGTAGACCAAGATCGGCACCCAGGCGGCTCTCGCGCCCGTCCACCGATCGCGCGACAACCAGATTTTAACCTTGATCCGCGATCCTCGGACCATGCCGGAGGCTATGGTCGGAATCCCCCGCCCGCCGAACGCCCCGGGCCGCGGACGGATTCCCAGGATCGCATGGACCTCGGCCAGGGTGCCGGGAAGAGGTTGCCGACAGGTCAACGCACCTGCCGTCGGCCGGGCGCATGGTGCCGCTGCCGGTCCTGTCTCGTGCTCTCAGGCAGGATGGCGGTCTGCATCTTCATCGCCCGGGATCGCGCTCAGAACCCCGTGCCGGCGCGGGCACGGCCTCGGCGGCCAGCTCGAAGACGAATCAGCGCCAGAGCTCCGCCGGGCCGCCGCGGTCGGCGCCGGCATGAGCGCGCCGCTGTGCAACGAGATCACGATCCCCCGGGGCGTGGGGATCAGGGCGACGCGAGGTAGCGCGGCAGCTCGCGCTCGAACTCCGGGAAGTAGGTCGGGATCACGGTCACGTCGAAGCGGCCGAGGATCGACTCCTTGGGCTCGCGGTCGAGCAGGAACCGGAAGGCCGCGTCCAGACAGCGCTCCGGCGTGTGCTTGCCGGCGTCAGCCGATCGCTG
>DASUSF010000071.1:0-11642 GCA_036375275.1 Geminicoccaceae bacterium
AGTAGCTCTCGGTCCCGTCCGGACGGGCCACGCCCGCCTCGCCAACGACCCGACACGGTGGTTTGAGCTGGACGCCGACCCGGATCGTGAGATTGGAGACGATGGTGTCGTGCGCCTCTGCCGGCGGCGCCATGGCGACGATCTCGCCGTCGACCAGCTCGTAGCGGCGGTCCGTCCCGTCGTCCCAGGCGAGGAACTCCTCGAGGGTGCAGCGTCTGGTGGCGTGCTGTGCCAAGGCGGTCTCCGCAAGATCGAGTGACTATACCACGTCCTCGGGGCGGAGCTCGATGCCGATGCCGGGACCCGCGGGCGGGCGGAGGAAGCCGCCGGGCTCGGGCGCGAAGGCGTCGTCCGGGACGAGGTCCCAGAACCACTGGTGCAGCATGTGATACTCGACCGAGTGGGTGTTGGGGCAGGCCGCGGCGAGGTGCAGGCTGGCCGCGAACAGGGCCGAGCTCGACGACGCGTGCAGCGTGATCGGGAGGTGGTGCGCCTGCGCGTAGTGGGCGATCCGCATGCCTTCGCCGACCCCGCCGCAGGCCGCGAGGTCGAACTGCACGTAGTGGACCGCGTGCGCGTCGATCAGGCGGCGGAAGTAGCCGAGCCAGGCCTGGTTCTCGTTGCCGCAGATCGGGATCGGCGAGGCCCGCGCGACCCGGGCCTGCCCCTCGATGTCGTAGGGCGAGACCGGCGCCTCGAAGAAGTGGATGTCGAAGCGCTCGAAGGCGCGCGCCATCGCGATCGCCTCGGCGACGTCGAGGTTGTAGAGCGCGTCGACCATGAGCCGGGTGTCGGCGCCGATCGTCTCGCGCACCACCCGCACCCGCTCGACGTCCTCCTTCAGCGGCGCGCCGCCGACCTTCATCTTGACCGCGGTGAAGCCCCGGTCGACGTAGCCGAGCACCTCGCTCGCCAGATCGTCCAGGGTCTTGGTCTCACCGTACAGCCCGGCGCTGGCGTAGGCGAACACCCTGTCCGTGGCCGCGCCCAGCATCCGGTAGAGCGGCAGCCCGGCGACCCGCGCGGCGAGGTCCCAGAGCGCCATGTCGACCGCGCTCCAGGCGGCGCCGGTCGCGCCGGTGCGCCCGCTCATCTCGATGGTGCGGAAGACCTCGTGCGCGATCCCGGTGACCTCGAACGGCGACCGCCCGACCACGCGCGGGGCGAGGTCGTCCTCGATGGTCTGCTCGATCGCCCGCGCCGAGCCGCCGCTCAGCCAGGCCTCGCCGACTCCGACCTCGCCGCCCTCGCCCTCGACGAAGCAGAGCAGGATCTGCTTCCTGGTCCAGCGCTGGCGCGGGTTCCGA
Organism: Geminicoccaceae bacterium; assembly: GCA_036375275.1. Classification (GTDB taxonomy): domain Bacteria; phylum Pseudomonadota; class Alphaproteobacteria; order Geminicoccales; family Geminicoccaceae; genus DASUSF01. The sequence goes on from DASUSF010000071.1 coordinate 1,308, forward strand.
AGCCCGCCGCCCATCTCCCGCTCGATCAGCCGCGTCGTGACCCGCCGGACGATCTCGCCGCTCATCCTTCGCTCCTCTTTGCGGTCTGCCGTCGCGCTTCACGCTGCTCGAGCCGATAGAGATCCGGGCCTCCACCCCGCTTCGCGCTGCGCGAGCGGTGGTTCCGGCGCGCCGCCGCCGCGCCAAGCTCGAACCGAGGGTCAGTCCCGGAGCGAGATCTCGCGGATGCCGTCGGCCAGCAGGTTGAAGCCGATCACCAAGGACGAGATCGCGGCGCACGGGACCAGCGACATGTGCGGGAAGACCGCCATCATGGCGTAGGTGTCCTTGACCATGCCGCCCCAGTCGGGGTCGGGCGGGGGCAGGCCAAGGCCGAGGAAGCCGAGGACGCCGATCGCGATCGTGGTGTAGCCCATCCTGAGGCAGGCATCGACGATCAGGGGCCCGCGCGCGTTGGGCAGGATCTCGACCAGCATGATGTAGAGGTCGCCCTCGCCCCGGGTCTTGGCCGCCGCGACGTACTCCATGTTCTTGAGGTCGAGGGTGAGCCCGCGGACGATCCGCATGATCTGCGGCGCGGCGGTGAAGGTCACCGCGACGATGATGTTGACCACCGAGGCGCCGAAGTTGGCGATGATGATCATGTAGAGGATGATCACCGGGAAGCTCAGGATGACGTCGGAGATGCGCGAGAGCACGACGTCCCACCAGCCGGCCTTGTAGCCGGCGACGAGGCCCATGGCGCAGCCGACGATGTAGGCGATGAAGACGGTCACCGGCGCGACGATCAGGACGGTGCGCGCGCCGTAGATGATGCGCGAGAGGATGTCGCGGCCCTGGTTGTCGGTGCCGAGCCAGTGCTCGGCCGAGGGATAGGGGTTCGCGAGCGCCGCGTAGTCGTTGTAGTTCGGGTCGTAGGGGGCGAGGAGCGGGGCGGCGAGCGCCACCACCACCCAGAACGCGACCAGGAGCGCGCCGATCATCGCGGGCCAGGATTCGCGCAGCAGCCCGAGCCCGCCCGCGAGCCGGCGGAGCGGTCCCGGCGGCGTCTCGAGCCGGGCGGCGTCGAGGTCGGGGACCGTCGCCATCTAGAGCGGATCCCGATGTGACGGCACCGCCTGCACGCGGTCCCGATCGGGTGAATTCGCTCCCCATTGGAACGGAGCAATTTTCTTCCGATGAGCGGAAGGACCTTGCGGCGCGATGCGGTCTTGTCTCATCGGAACTTGCTCTAGTGGATCCGGATCCTCGGGTTCAGCATCATGTAGCCGATGTCGCCCACGACCTGGGTCGTGACCGCGATGAACACGGCGACCAGCCCGCCCGCCTCGATCAGGGCCACGTCCTTGAACAGCGCGGCGTCGAGCATCATGCGGCCGAAGCCCGGATAGGCGAACACCGCCTCGACCACCACGACCCCGATGACGAGGTAGTTGATCTGCAGGAGGATGACCGTGAACGGCGCGATCAGCGCGTTGCGCAGCGCGTGGCGCATGACCACGTCGCGGAACGCGAGGCCCTTGAGCATGGCGGTCCGGATGTAGGGCCGGGTCATGACCTCGACCATCGAGGCCCGCACCATGCGCACGACGTAGCCGAGGTCGTAGAGCACCATCACCGCCACCGGCAGGACCAGCTGCGAGGCGAGGCTGTACTGGCTGGTCGGGTCCAGGGTCGAGGTGCCGGGCAGCCAGCCGAGCCAGATCACGAAGATCGAGGCGAGGAACACGCCAGACGCGAACTCCGGCACCGAGGTGGTGACGATCGCGCCGAGCGAGATGCTGCGATCGAGCACCGATCCTTCGGCCGTGCCGGCCAGCACGCCCAGGATGATCGAGGCGGGCACGATGATCGCGAAGGCGATGGCGGCGAGGATCGCGGTGTTGCCGAGCCGGTCCCAGATGATGTCGTTGACCGGCTCCTTGAACCGGGTCGACATCCCGAGGTCGCCGGTCAGCACCCCGCCCAGCCACTCGAAGTAGCGGACGATCACCGGCCGGTCGAGGCCGAGCCGCTCGGTCAGCAGGTCGACCTGCTCCTGGGTCGCGAACTGGCCGAGCTGCTTGCGGGCGACGCTGCCCGGCGACCACTCGCTCATGGCGAAGATCAGGAACGAGGCCACGAGCATCGTGAAGAGCATGTGCCCGAGGCGACGGGTGAGGAAGGCGAGCATGGCGGACCGGCGCTAGGGGGACGACGCGGGACGGGGCGGCCCGCCGGCCGCCCCGCGCTCGCTCAGGCCTGGTCGTCCAGCCAGAGGTTCTCGGCGAAGATGTAGGACGTCGGGTGGTGGTCGAAGCCCTGGACCTTCTTGTCCCAGAAGCTGAACAGGCCCCGCCAGAGCGGGATCGCGATCGGCCCGTCCTCGAGCATCAGCCGCTCGATGTCGGCCATGATGGTGCGGCGCTCGTCGACGTCGAGCGTCGCCTCGGCCTTGGCGAGCAGCTCCTCGAACTCCGGGTTGTTGTAGTCGGTCTCGTTCCAGGGCACGCCCGAGCGGTAGGCGAGGCCGAGCACCATCACCCCGAGCGGGCGGTGGGTCCAGCGGGTGAAGCCGAACGGGACCTGGGTCCAGACCTCCCAGTACTGCGCTTCCGGCACGATGTTGATGTCGACGTTGATGCCCGCCTCGCGCCACATCTCGACGCAGGCCTGGACCGTGATCTGCTCCCAGGCGGGGTTGTTCGGCACCGTGATCCGGTGCTCGACGTTCAGGCCGTCCGGGAAGCCCGCCTCCGCGAGCAGCGCCTTGGCGCCCTCGATGTCCTGCTCCATGAACGGGACCTCGGCGTACTCGGGGTGGATCGGGCTGACGTGGTGGTGCTCGCCCGGCCCGCCGATCCCGGCGTGCCCGATCTGCAGCAGCTTCCGGGTGTCGAGCGCCATCCGCATCGCCTTCCTGACCCGCGGGTCGTCGAAGGGGGCCGCGCCCACCTTCATGCGCACCACGCCGGTCTGGGCGGTCACCACCTCGTGCATCTGCAGGTGCGGGACCTGCTGCAGGATCGGCAGCTGGGTGATGTTGCACTCGTACTGCCCCTCGACCTGCCGCGAGCTCAACGCGCTCGCCTCGGCGAACGGGTCGTCGCCGTGATCGAGGAACTGCAGCTCGTCGAGATACGGACCCTCGCCCCAGTAGTCGCTGCGCGGCTTCAGGACCACGCGCTTGCCGACCTCGACCGTCTCGCAGGTGAAGGCGCCGGTGCCGACCGAGCCCGGACCCCACTCGCCGTTCTCCTCCGGCCAGAGCATCAGCGCCGGGTAATGGAACAGGTTCTCGGGGATGGCGAGCTGCGGCGACTTGCCGTTCAGGCGGATGGTGTGATCGTCGACCTTCTCGATCGCGTTCGCGTCCCAGAGGACCGTCCGCTCCCCCTGCTTGTCGAGCAGGAACGCTTCCATGAGCCCGAGCCACGAGGAGCCGACGTCCGGATCGAGCATCCGCTCGATGTTCCAGATGATCTGATCGGCGACCAGCGGCTCGCCGTTGTTCCAGGTGACGTCGTCGCGCAGGTTCAGGGTCCAGGTCTTGAGGTCGTCCGAGGCCTCCCAGCTCTGCAGCAGCCAGGGCCGCGTGATGTTGTCGACCCCGGTGCGGGTCAGGTAGTCGTTGACCTGGCGGACGGTGTTGGAATCGTACACCCAGGAGAAGGTGTGCGGGTTCTTGAGCTCGGGCACCCGCATCGAGACCTTGAGCACGCCGCCCTGCTTGGGGCTCGCCTGCGCGCGCGCCGCCGGCACCGCGCCGTCGCCGAGGATGCGCCCGGCGATGCCGTACGCGGCCGGCGCCGACAGGCCGAGCAGGGTCGCGGTCCTCAGGAAATCCCGCCGGCCGACGCGACGGGCCTCGAGCTGCTCGACGAGCTTCGGGATGTACGGGTGGACCTTGCGGTCGTCAGACGTCGCCACGGGTGATCTCCGTCGCTGATGGATCGGGTGGAGCGATTCGACGCCGCGCCGCCTCCCTCTTGATTATCCTTGCCCAGCGCCGGATCCCAGTTGAAGCGACAGTAGCCCATCGCCTTGGGCTGTCAACCGCGCCCGCGTCGCCCGGCGGCGGCCGCATCGAGCGCAGTGGAAAAAGTTCCCAACATGGCGTAATGATGGCCCCGAGGGGCCCCCGGAAGCGCGGCTGACTGAGACGGGGCGCGCCCCTCGGCACAGGTTCCTTCGCGTAGTCGCGAGCGATCGAAGGATGGCGTTTCGGCGTCCTCTTTTGTGGAGATTCGTGGCCATGCCCGCCTTCTTAGAACAACGGAGCGCTTCGACAACCTGGCTGTACCGCGCCGGGCCGACCTGGGTGGTCGCCGTCCTGGTCCATGCCGGCTTCCTCACCCTGACCTGGTTCGCCTCCGCCCTGCCGGCGATCGTCGTCGTCGTCGCCGGCGCGACCATCCTCGCCTGGCACGGCTCGCTGCAGCACGAGGCCACCCACGGGCAGCTGGCGCCGTGGCGCTGGCTGAACGACCTCGTCGCGATCCTGCCGCTCGGTCTCTGGGTGCCGTACCCGATCTACCGCTCGACCCACCGCGCCCACCACGACTTCGAGATCCTGACCGACCCCTGGCGCGACCCGGAGTCGTTCTACGTCGACCGGGCGACGTGGCAGCGCCTGCCCGCGCCGGTGCGGCGCCTGCTCACCTTCCACAACACCCTGCTCGGCCGGCTGACGATCGGCCCGGCGCTGGTGATCGGACAGTTCTGGTGGCTCGAGTTCCGGGCCCTCCAGCGCGGCGACCGGCAGAACCTCGGGGCCTGGCTCTGGCACCTGCCGCTGGTCCTCCTGGTCCTCGCCTGGGTGGTCGGCGTCGCCGCCGTGCCGCTGCCGCTCTACCTGCTGACGGTCTACGCCGGGGTCAGCCTGACCCTGGTCCGCTCGTTCGCGGAGCACAAGGCGGCGCACACCCCCTTCGAGCGGACGGCGATCGTCGAGGCCGGCGGGTTCTTCTCCCTGCTGTTCCTCAACAACAACCTGCACTTCGCCCACCACCGGCGCCCCGACCTGCCGTGGCACGCGCTCCCCGCCTACTGGCGGGCGAACCGGCGCGCGCTGCTCGCGGAGAACGGCGGCCTGCACTACCGGAGCGGCTACCGCGAGATCCTTGGCCGCTTCCTCCTCCGGCCGGTGGACGACCCGGTGCACCCGTACGCCTGAGGCTCACGCGCGTGCCGCCCGGCGCAACGCGGCTACCCGCTCGCGGTCGCCACGGAACGGGCCGACCGCCTCCAGCTTGAGGGCGGCGACGGCGGCCGCGAACCGGCCGCACTCCTCGAGGTCGGCGGTCTCCAGCCGCCGGGCGAGGTAGCCCGCGAGGTAGGTGTCGCCGCACCCGGTGGGGTCGACCTCGACCGCGGGGCGGTACGCCGGGATCGGGATCCGCCGGTCGCCCTCGAACAGGATCGAGCCGCGGTCCGCTTTCGTGATCACGACCTCGCCGGCGCCGGCGCGAAGCGCCGCCCGGGCGCCGTCGTCGACCTCGCCGGCCCCGGTGAAGGTCAGGATCTCGGCCTCGTCCGCCTTGAGGACGTGGATCGCGCCGAGATCGCCGCTCGCCCGCGGCGGCCGCGGCTCGACCCGTCCCCCCTCGACCCGCCGGATCAGCCCCTGCACGTCGAGGGCGACCCGACCGCCGCGGCCGAGGCAGGCGGCGGCGAGGCCGTCGTCGAGATCGTCGTGGCGGAGCGGGCCGAGGTGCCAGACCAGGGCCTCGAGGCGCCGCAGGTCCGCCGGCCCGATCGGCGGCGCCTGCTGGTCGACCCGCTGCGCCCGGCGCGCGCCCGGCGCGGTCGAATCGATGTTCCGGAAGACCGTCGAGCGCGGCGCGCCGAGATTGACCACCGTCACCCCGAGCGCCCAGAGGCCGCCGAGCAGCAGCCCCTCGTCCGCCGCCGCGACCCGGGTCAGGACGGCCGCCCGGAGCCCGAGCCGCGCGTAGGCGACGGTCGCGTACCAGGCGGCCCCGCCGGGCTGGGGCGGATGCTCGACGCCGTCGATCACGTTCCGGTCGAGGACCACGTGGCCGACGACGCAGACGTCGAACCCGGAGGCCTCAGACAAGGCGCCGGACGACCCGCTGGTAGGCTTCGCCCACCACCTCGCGCGCGGCATGGCGGCCGTCCGCGACCCGCCAGCGGCCGCCGACCATCACCCGGCGGACGGGGTTCTGGTTGCCGGAGAAGACCAGGGCGTCGAGCACCGCCTCGCCCCGCGCCGCGGCGAGGGCCGGCAGGTCGTCGTCGATCACCACGAGGTCGGCGCGGGCGCCGGGCGCGATCCGCCCGACCGGGCGGCCGAGCGCCTGCGCACCGCCTTCGAGCGCGGCGCGCCACAGCCGGGCGCCGGTGTGCGGCTGGCGCTCGTCGGCCGCGACCAGGCGGCGGAGCGCGCCGAGGCGCTGGCCGTACTCCAGCCAGCGGAGCTCCTCGATCGGGCTGACCCCGACGTGGCTGTCGGAGCCGATGCCGAACCGCCCGCCGGCCGAGAGGAACTCCGGGAGATTGAACAGCCCGTCGCCGAGGTTCGCTTCCGTGGTCGGGCAGAGGCCGGCGACCGCGGCGCTCCGGGCGAGCCGGACGGTTTCCTCCTCGTCCATGTGGGTGGCGTGGATCAGGCACCAGCGCGGGCCGACCTCGGCCACGTCCAGGAGATGCTCGACCGGCCGCCGGCCGCACCAGGCGAGGCAGTCCCGCACCTCGCGCGCCTGCTCGGCGACATGGATGTGGACCGGCGCCGCCGGGTCCAGCGCGTCCAGCAGCGCGACCGCCTGGACCAGCTCATCGTCGGTCACCGCGCGGAGCGAGTGCGGCGCGATCCCGAAGGCGAGGTCGGGGTCGTCCCGGGTCGCATCGGCGGTCCAGGCGAGGAGCCGGCCGAAGCCGTCCAGATCATGGAGAAAACGCCGCTGGCCCTCGGCCGGCGGGGCGCCGCCGAAGCCGCCGCTGGTGTAGAGCACCGGCAGCAGGGTCAGCCCGATGCCGCTGGTCCGCCGGGCATCCAGGATCGCCGCGGACATGGCGGCGGGCTCGTCGTACGGCCGCCCGCCCGGGGCGTGGTGCAGGTAGTGGAACTCGCCGAGGGAGGTGTAGCCGGCTTCCAGCATCTCGACCTGGACCTGGGCCGCGATCGCCCGGACGTCGTCCGGGGTCAGCCGGGCGAGGAACCGGTACATCACGTCGCGCCAGGTCCAGAACGACGCCTCGCCCGGCTCGAGACGCTCGGCGAGCCCGGCCATGGCGCGCTGGAAGGCGTGGCCGTGCAGGTTCGGCATGCCGGGCAGGACCAGGCCCCGAACCGGCTCGCCGCCCGCCTCGGCCGCGTCCCGCGCCACCCCGACGATGTCGCCGCGGCCGTCGATCTCGATCCTGACCCGCGAGGCGATCTCGTGGCCCACGAGCGCGCGCTCGGCGAGAAGCTCCGGCATGCCGCCTTCCCCCTGCATCGGGGCTAGCCCGTCTTCCAGGCAGGTGGAACCACCTGCCGGCTCGGGAAAACGGCCAAGTCGTGGAAGCCGATCGGATTCACCCGATCGGAACCGCCCGCAGGCGGTTCCGCCATATCGGGATCCGCTCTAGCGGTCCGTCGGCGGACGGTCAACCGGCTTGACCGGGCGGCGCGGCCGGGCTGGCATCGGCCGGCTTGAAGGAGGGGCCTACCATGCCGGACTTCGATCTCGTGATCACCAACGCCCGTCTCGCCACCATGGTCGAGGGGGCGACCCCGTATGGCGCGCTCGAAGGCGCGGCCCTCGGTGTCGCCGGCGGGCGGATCGCCTGGCTCGGCCCGATGGCCGACCTGCCGGCCGGGAGCGCCGCCGAGCGGATCGACGCCGACGGCGCCTGGGTGACCCCGGGGCTGATCGACCCGCACACCCACCTCGTGTTCGCGGGCGACCGCTCGGACGAGTTCGAGCAGCGGCTCCAGGGCGTGAGCTATGCCGAGGTCGCGCGACGGGGCGGCGGCATCATGGCCACCGTCCGGGCGACCCGGGCGGCCGATCCGGCGACCCTCGAGGCGCTGGCGGCAGCGCGCCTCCGCCGGCTCATGGCGGACGGCGTCACCACGGTCGAGATCAAGTCCGGCTACGGCCTCGACGGCGAAACGGAGATCCGGATGCTCGAGGTCGCGCGGGGGCTGGGCCGGACGCCGGGCGTCGACGTGGTCACGAGCTTCCTCGGCGCGCACGCGCTGCCACCGGAGCACCGGGACGACCGGGACCGCTACCTCGACGTCGTGTGCGACGCGGTGCTGCCGGCGGTCGCGGCGCGCGGGCTCGCGGACGCGGTCGACGCGTTCTGCGAAGGGATCGCCTTCTCGCCCGCGGAGACGGCCCGGGTGTTCGAGCGCGCGCGGACGCTCGGCCTGCCGGTCAAGCTGCACGCCGACCAGCTCTCCGACCTCGGCGGCGCGGCGCTCGCCGCCCGCTTCGGCGCGCTCAGCGCCGACCATCTCGAGTACACGGGCGAGGAGGGCGCGCGGGCGATGGCCGGGGCGGGCACCGTCGCGACCCTGCTCCCCGGCGCCTTCTACATGCTCGGCGAGACCCGGAAGCCTCCGGTCGACCTGTTCCGATGGCACGGCGTCAGGATCGCGCTCGGCACCGACTGCAACCCGGGCTCGTCGCCCCTGCTCTCGCTGCTGACGGCGATGAACCTCGGCTGCGTCCTGTTCGGCCTCACCCCGGAGGAAGCGCTCCGGGCGGTGACGGTGAACGCCGCCCACGCACTCGGTCTCGCGGGCGATCGGGGCACGCTCGCGACCGGCCGGCGCGCCGACCTCGTGATCTGGCGGATCGAGCGACCGGCGGAACTCTCGGGCTGGCTCGGGCGTATTCCTGACAAGATCGTACTGAAGGACGGAGTTGTGCCGATTCCTTGATGCAAGCTCAGGCTTCAGCTTGCTTTGTCCTGGAATTGACACAATTCTATGCCATCAGCGGCGTGTCGGCCGTGGCGTCAACCAGCGGCCGAATGCTCGCCGAGCAGAATGGTCGAGGAGACGCCATGAGTGCGGCTGGCTTCGTCCCGGCTGACTTCGAGCCGGCGCGTCCCTGGTGGGGCGGCGACCTCCAGACCGTGCGCAACTATGCGGTCAACATCAACCGCGCGCTCCCCGGGCACGCGTCCGAGCGCCTCGAGGTGGCGATGGACGACGGCAGCGGCGACCGCCTGGTAGGCGCGCTGCACGTGCCGCGCCAGGGCGCGCGCGGGCGGCCGCTGGTGACCCTGATCCACGGCATCGCCGGCTGCGAGAACAGCTGCTACATGGTCCTCGCCGCGGCCTTCTTCCTGACCCGCGGCTTCCCGGTGCTCCGGGTCAACCAGCGCGGCGCCGGGCCGTCCCGGCCGCACTGCCGCGGACAGTACCACGCCGGCCGCACCGACGACTTCCGCATCCTGCTCGACCGGCTCGACCCCCGCATCACCGGCAACGGCATCCTGCCGGTCGGCTTCTCGCTCGGCGGCAACATGCTGCTCAAGTATCTCGGCGAGGTCGGCCGGCACACCCCGGTGATCCGCGCCGCCACGGTCTCCGCCCCGCTCGACCTCGCGCTCAGCTGCCGGACCCTGATGCGCTGGCGCAACTTCGGCTACCACCGCTACATCATGACCCACCTCCGCCGGAACTGCACCGGGCCCGGCGCGGAGCTGAGCGAGGAGGAGCGCCACGTCATCATCGGCGCGCGCACCCTCTGGCAGTTCGACCACCGCTTCACCGCGCCGCGGAACGGCTTCGCCTCCGCCGACGACTACTACGAAGGCAACTCGAGCCGCCGCTTCATCGGCGACATCCGGGTGCCGACCATGACCATCCACGCCAAGGACGACCCGTTCGTCCCGGTCACCCCCTACCTCGAGGTCGACTGGTCGAAGCACCCGAAGATCAGCCCGGTGCTGCCGCGGACCGGCGGCCATCTCGGCTTCCACGAGCCGTCCGGGATCTGGTACCTGCCGAAGATCCACGAGTTCTTCACCGCCCGCTGACGACCCGCCCCTCCGCCGCCGCTGACGACCCGTCCCTCCGCCGCCCCGCTTCGGAGGAGCTGGTCCGGCGTGAAGCACGCCCGGGGCCACTCCGGAATGGCGGGCGCCCGCCGGCGTTGTCCCGGCAGCGGTCGCAGCCCGGGGTGAGCTCGTGCGTTTCCTGCTGATCGGTCTCGCGCTCCTGCTGCTGACGGTTGTGCTGGTGGGCGGCCTCGTGGTCTGGCTGTACGCCGCCGAGCAGCTCGACCGGCGGATGAACCGGGTGGTGGCCGACCCATCGGCGCCGGTCCCGAGCGCGGCCGACCGCGCCTTCCACCAGTCCCTGTTCGTCGCCGACCTGCACGCCGACACCCT
>DASUSF010000072.1:0-16167 GCA_036375275.1 Geminicoccaceae bacterium
CAGACCGGTGTAAATTTCGGAGCTCGGCATCGAGTTGATCGACGCCCCGGCCGCGGCGAGCATCTGCTCGAACGCCGGGCCGGCGGCGCGCATCACCTTGCCCTCGGCGTCCTCCGGCGCGGTGATGCACTCGTCCGCGCCGGCGAAGCCCCCGGCCAGCCAGGCGTCGGACAGGACCATGATGCCGGCCTCGTCGATGATCTGCTTGATGTCCTCCATGAAGGGGGAGTCGTTCAGGCGCTTGGCGTGGTCGTGGTTCTTCACGAGGCCCGGCATGAGGGTGGCGCTGAACTGCGGGTGCTTGCCCGACGCGTAGTCGAGCGGGAACGCCGAGATGTCGATCTGGCCCTTCTGCATCGCGTCCCACTGCTGGTTCGCCTTGACCAGGGACGCGCCCGGATAGATCCGGACGTCGAGGCCGACATCCGCCTCCTTCACCTCCTTGGCGATGATCTGGACCATCTCGTCACGCACGTCGCCCTTGCCGCCGGGCCACTGGTGCGACGCCTTGAGCTGCACCTCCTGAGCCAGGGCGCCGGTGGCGATGACGGCGATGGAGAGCGCGGCGAGCGCACTCGCATATGACCGAGCCATGTCAGGCCTCCCGATGGTTGTCGCCGGCGGAGGTCACCCGCCAGGCGCTTCATGCCTCTGACCTAGAGGCCAGGGGGCGTTCCGATCAAGGGCTTTCGAGCGTCCGCCATACCCGAGGAGCCAGCGGACCGGCGGCAGGGCGCCCCGGGGACCGCGTGTCGGTCCGGTCGATGGCGCAGCGCCGGGACGAGCGCGAGCCCGGGCATCCGCGCGCCGGTGACCGGGCGGGCAGGGACCCCTGGACGGCCTTGCCCGAGCCGTCCATGAACGGACCGGCGTCCCGGGCGTCTCTCGAGCCCGGGCGCCGATCGAACGCCGGACTGGAGCGACCGATGGACCTGAACGCGCTGCCCTTCGATGCCGACACCATGCTCCAGGGGCTCGAGCGCTGGGTGACGCTCGAGAGCCCGACCTACGATGCCGGCGCCGTCAACCGGATGATGGACATGGCGGGGCACGACCTCGCGATCGCCGGCGCGCGGGTCGAGCGGATCCCGGGACGGCTCGGGCTCGGCGACTGCGTCCGTGCCCGCTTTCCGCACCCGGAGCCCGAGGCGCCGGGCATCCTGATCCTCGGCCACTTCGACACCGTGCACCCGGTCGGCACGCTCGGCGCCCTGCCCTTCCGGCGCGAGGGCGAGCGCTGCTACGGCCCCGGCATCTGGGACATGAAGGGCGGCAACTACCTCACGCTCGAGGCGGTCCGCGTGCTGCAGCGGGTCGGCATCCGGACGCGGCTGCCGGTGACCATCCTGTTCACCAGCGACGAGGAGATCGGCAGCCCCAGCACCCGGGAGCTGATCGAGGCCGAGGCGATGCGCCACCGCTACGTCCTCGTGCCGGAGCCGGCGCGCGACGACGGCGGCGTGGTCAGCGGCCGCTACGCCATCGCGCGGTTCGATCTCGAGGCACGGGGGCGTCCCAGCCATGCCGGCGCGCGCCTCGGCGATGGCCGCTCGGCGATCCGGCTGATGGCCGAGCGCCTGATCGAGATCGAGGCGATGACCGGCGACGACTGCACCTTCTCGGTCGGCGTCATCCGGGGCGGGCAGTGGGTGAACTGCGTCGCCAGCGCCTGCACCGCGGAGGCGCTCAGCATGGCCAAGCGGCAGGCGGATCTGGACCGGGGCGTGGCCCGGATGCTGGCCTTCAACGGGGAGAGCGAGCGCGGCCGCTTCCTGGTCGAGCGCGGGGTCACGCGGCCGGTCTGGGAGCCGGATGCGGGGACGATGGCGCTCTACGAGCGGGCGCGGGAGCTCGCCCGCGGGCTCGGCCTCGACCTCACCCACCACAGCGCCGGCGGCGGCTCCGACGGCAACTTCACCGGCGCGCTCGGCATCGCCACCCTCGACGGGCTCGGGGCCGAAGGCGCGAACGGCCACACCCTGGAGGAGTACATCGTGGTCGAGAGCCTCGCCCGCCGCGGCCGGCTGATGGCCGGCCTGCTCGCGACCCTCGGCGACGACACCGCCCCGAGCTGAGGTCGGGTCAGGCCGCGAGCGCACGCGCATACAACAGTGGCGGGAGGGCGAGGATCAGGCCGATCCCGGACATGCTGAAGTGGCCGAGGCCCATGAACACGTCGGCCGGGACGGCGAAGGCGAGGCCGGCCACGATCAGGAGGGTGCGCATCGCCCAGGCCAGCACGCCGTATCCGAGGGAGCCGAAGCCGGCGGCATAGCCCTGGAGGCCGCTGCCGAGCAGCCAGACCCCGACCAGCGCCGTGCCGATGGTGAGGACCACCTCGAGGGTCCCACCCTCCCCGATCAGGGCCGGGTTCAGCACGAAGAAGAACGGCACGAGGTAGATGATGCTGCCGAGGCGCATCGCCTCCAGGCCGGTGGTGATCGCGTTCGAGCGGGCGAGGGTCGCGGCGGTGAACGCGCCGAGCGCAACCGGCGGCGTGATGTAGCTGACCATGCCCCAGTAGAGGATGAACAGGTGGACCGCGAGCTCGTTCAGCCCGGCCTGGGTCAGCGCCGGCGCCAGGACCACCGCGAGGAAGATGTAGCAGGCGGTGACCGTCATCCCCATGCCGAAGACGAAGGCGGTGACCGCCCCCATGATCAGCAGCATCAGGGTCGAGCCGCCGGCGAGGAAGATCAGGTCGTTGACCAGCGTGCCGGCGAGCCCGGTCGCCGAGAACGCGCCGATGATCAGGCCGATCCCGAGCAGCACCGCGACCAGCTCGGCGAGCGCCTTGCCGACCGCGACGACGAGGTCCGCGAGCCCCGAGAGCGAGAGGCGGTGCGCCGGCACGGCCTGGTTGATCAGGAGCAGGAGCGCGGTGGTGTAGAACGGCGCCCAGGTCTCGCGCCTCAGTACCAGCATCAGGAACACGAGCAGCGCGAACGCGAACAGGTAGTACCAGCCCTCCCGGAAGGTCCGGCCGAGCCGCGGCAGCTCGGACCGCGGCAGGCCCTTGAGCCCGTGGCGGGCGGCGTACGCGTCGAGCTTCACGAACAGGCCGAAATAGTAGAGCAGCGAGGGCACCGCGGCGGCGAGGGCGATCTCGACGTAGGGCCGGCCGAGGAAGGAGGCCATGATGAAGGCCGTGGTGCCCATGACCGGCGGCATCAGCACGCCGCCGGTCGACGCGCAGGCTTCGGTCGCGGCGGCGGTGCGGGCGGGGAAGCCGGACCGCTTCATCGCCGGGATCGAGACCGCGCCGGTGGTGAGCACGTTCGAGACCACGCTGCCGCTCATCGAGCCCATGAAGCCGGAGGCGAAGATCGCGACCTTGGCGGCGCCGCCCCGGAACCCGCCGACCAGCGCGAGCGCGAGGTTGTTGAAGAAGGTCCCGCCGCCGGTCATCTGCAGGGTCGCGCCGAACACGATGAACCCGATGACGAGGTTGCCGAACGCCTGCATCGGGATCCCGAACGAGCTCTCCGAGCTGATGATGTGGAACGGGATCGCGTCCCAGAACGGGCTCGCGAAGCCGGAGACCGGCCCCGGGACCTGGTCGGCGAAGGTCGGGTAGAGGCCGAAGACGAGGGCGACCAGGAAGATCACCGTGCCGCCGGCGCGCCGCGTCGCCTCCAGGATCAGGAGCCAGAGCACGACCGAGAGCCATTGCGCGGGCTCCGGCGCGGCGTACTCCCAGCCCTGTTCCAGGCTGTCGCCGGCGGTCCAGGCGAACCAGCCGGCGACGGCGAGCGAGAGCGCGCCGAGCGCCAGGTCGTAGGCCGGCACCCGCGCGGCGGCCGCCGGGTACGCCGGCAGCACGACGAAGGTCAGGCCGAGGAAGATCCCGGCCAGCAGGTAGAGGTAGGCGCCTTCGAGCACCACGAGGCCGAAGGCCTGGAGGTTGAACAGCTGGTTGATCGCGAGCGCGAGCGCCGCCGAGGTGAGACCGACCACCAGCCACCGCGCCCCGCCGGAGACGGTGCGGGCGCGTGCCCCCTCCGCGACCTCGCCCTCGCTCCCGGCTGCCCGCTGGTGCTCGTCGGCGCGCGCGGCCGCCGTCGGCATCGGGGTTCCGGCCGGCGGCTCAGAACACCGGGGTGAAGCCGGCCTCGGTCAGCGCCGTCCGCCGGGCCTCCAGCCAGGCCTCCTCCCACTCCTCCTCGGGCACGTCCTGGTTCTCGAGCTGCTGCCAGGTCTCGGCCAGCACCTCCTGGCGGCGCAGCAATTCCTCGTTGTGCGCCTGCATCTCGTCGGTCCAGACGCCGATTTCCTCGAAGTAGCGGATCGCGCCCTCGTGGTAGGGCACCACCCAGTCGAAGGTCTGCTTGTCGAGCGCCCAGCCGCCGATCCCGGGCGCCTTGCCGTCGTAGGCCGGGAACAGCTCCACCATCGCCTTGGTCATGTTGTAGACGAGGTCGCCGTCCTGCTCGGCGTAGGCGATCAGGACCGGGTAGGGGTAGGCGCCGCCCTCGTACGGGTTCTCCTCCGAGATGCCGGCCCCGACCGTCGCCAGGTTGGGCTGGAAGAACGGGGCGACGTCGCGCAGCCGCGCCCAGCCTTCCTCGTCGTCGTGCGGCAGCGGCGGCCAGTGGATGCCGCGGGGGCTGGCCTCGAGCTCGTAGGCGCGCCCCGAGTTGGTCGAGGCGAAGGCGGCGTCGACCTGATCGTTGATCATCGCGGTCCAGCTGTCGCCGAAGCCGCCGAACTCGACCGTCTCGACGTCGTCCCAGTTCAGCCCGGCGAAGGCGAGGTAGGCGGTTACGTTGACGTTGAGCGCCGGCGCGCCCTTGACCCAGGCGACCCGCTTGCCCGCGAGGTCGGCATAGGTCTCGATGCCGGCGTCGGCCGCGGTCGCGACCGCGAGGTTGATGTTGCCGTGGTTGGCGAGCAGCATCCGGACCGGCTGCGGCCCCCAGCGCCTGGCGCCGAACTCGAACGCGCCCTCCTGGGCCATGAAGCTCGCGCCGACGCCGGTCGCCGAAAACGGCACCCGACCCTGGCGGAGCGGCTCGTTGCGCGAGACGTCGTTCTTGCCCGGCAGCACCCGGAGGTCGACCCCGATCTCGTTCTTGAGCGCGCCGCCGATCGCGACCGCCTGGTTGTAGCCCGCGCTGCCGGTGTCGTAGGCGGTCCAGGCAAGCTGGTCCGGCAGCTCGATCTCCTGCGCCCGGGCCGCGCCCGCAGCCAGAACGACCACCGCCACGGTGAACGCATTCTTCAGCATGACGCCAGGACTCCCTCTGGTTCTCGCACCGCCTTCCCTGCTGGCGATCAGGCGGAGACGGGCGATCGCCTCAGAGCGCCTTCACCTGGTCGCGCAGCACGTGCTTCTGGATCTTGCCGGTCGAGGTCTTGGGCAGCGGCCCGAAGACGATGGTCTTCGGCGCCTTGAAGTGCGCGATGACGCTCCGGCAGTGCGCGATCAGCTCCTCGGGCGTCGCCGTGGCACCCTCTTTCAGGGTCACGAACGCGCACGGGCTCTCACCCCACTTCGGGTCGGGCCGCGCCACCACCGCCGCCTCGAGCACCGCCGGATGCCGGTAGAGCGCACCCTCAACCTCGATCGAGGAAATATTCTCGCCGCCGGAGATGATGATGTCCTTGGACCGGTCGCGCACCTCGGCGTAGCCGTCGGGGTGGACCACCGCGAGATCGCCGGTGTGGTAGAGCCCGCCGCGGAACGCCTCGGCGGTGGCCTCCGGGTTCTTGAGGTAGCCCTTCATCACGGTGTTGCCGGCGAGGCAGATCTCGCCGAGCTGCTCGCCGTCGGCGGCGACCGGCCTGCCGTCCTGGTCGAGCACCGCGAGCGTCTCGATGGTCGGGTAGCGCACCCCCTGGCGCGCCATCCGATCGGCCTTCTCGTCGAGGGAGAGCTCGTCCCAGGCGCTCTGCCAGGCGCAGATCGCGTCGGGGCCATAGGTCTCGGTCAGGCCGTAGAGGTGGACCATGTCGATCCCGAGGTCCGCCATCCGGCGCAGCACCGCGGCGGGCGGCGCGGCGCCGCCGGTCATCGCCTGCACCCGGTGATCGAAGCGACGACGGACCCCGTCCGGCGCGTTGGCGATCATGTTCATCACGATCGGCGCGCCGCACAGATGGCTCACCCGGTGCTCGGCGATCGCCCTGAAGATCGGCTCCACCTCGACCCGCCGCAGGCAGACGTGGGTCCCGCACTGGAGCGTCACCCCCCAGGTGAAGGTCCAGCCGTTGCAGTGGAACATGGGGAGCGTCCAGAGGTAGACCGGATGCAGCCCCATGTCGTTGGCGAGCGCCTGGCCGACCGCGTTCAGGTAGGCGCCGCGGTGATGGATCACGACTCCCTTCGGATGGCCGGTCGTCCCGGAGGTGTAGTTGAGGCCGATCGCCTGCCACTCGTCGGCCGGATAATACGGCTCGAAGCCCGGATCGCCCTCCTCGAGCAGCGCCTCGTAGTCGACCTCGCCGATCCGCTCGCCGGGCGCCAGCGGGTCGACCACGTCGACCACCAGCGGGCGCGCCCGCGTCTCATCGAGCGCCGCCCGGACCGCCGGAGCGAACTCGCTGTCGGTGATCAGGACCTTCGCCTGCCCGTGCTCCAGGATGTAGGCGATGGTCGCCGGCTCGAGCCGGATGTTCAGGCTGTTCAGGACCGCGCCGGCCATCGGCACGCCGAAGTGCGCCTCCAGCATCGGCGGCGTGTTGGGCAGCATCACCGCGACCGTGTCGCCGGGGCCGACGCCCCGGCCGGCGAGCGCCGCGGCGAGGCGCCTCGAGCGGCGCCGGAAGGTCTCGTAGCTCGCCCGGTCGGGCCCGTGGATCCAGGCGGTCCGGTCCGGGAAGACGTCGGCCGCCCGCTCGAGGAAGCCGATCGGGGTCAGCGGGACGTAGTTCGCCGGGTTGCGGTCGAGCCCCTGCTGGTAGGGGCTCTCGTCCGGATGCTCGGCCAGGCGCACCGCTGCTGGCTCCCGCCCTGGGTCAGTGCAGCATCGGCCGCTTGAGGAAGCTGCCCCGGTCCGCCGAGTGGACCCGGATGTGGACGACCTGCCCCTCGCGCAGGACCTTGAGCGGCACCTCGACGCCGGCGTCGCCGAGCGACCAGACCCGCCTCAGCATGCCGGCGAGATCGTCGACCGCCACGTCGTCCACCTCGAGCACCACGTCGCCGACGCGGATCCCGGCCTCCGCCGCCGGGCCCGGCTCCGCGAGACCGACCACGACCGGCTGCGACTGGGTGTCGGCGGTGTACATGCCGAGCCACGGGCGCGGCGGCTGGCTGACCTGGCCGAACCGGGTGAGGTCGTCCAGGATCGGCGGCAGGAGGTCGATCGGCACCACCATGTTGCCGTTGGCCTGCTCCTCGCCGTTCTTCTCGTGCTGGATCAGCAGCGAGCCGATGCCGATGAGCCGCCCCTGCTGGTCGAGGCAGGCGGCCCCGCCCCAGTTGGGATGGGCGGGCGTGGTGAAGATCGCCTCGTTCAGCAGGTACTCCCAGTACCCGGCGAACTCGCGCTTGCCGGCGACCTCGGCGTCGAGCGCGGCGCTACGCCCGCCATGCCCGGCGAGGATCACCCGGTCGCCGGCTTCGACATCGACCGCCGAGCCGAGCTCGATCGGCGGCAGATCGACGCGGCTCAGGGCCTGCACGAGCCCGAAGCCGCTCGCCTGGTCGTACGCCATGGCGTGGCCGGGAACCGCGCCGCCAGCGGCGGTGGTCAACCAGATGGTCTCGGCCTCGGTCACGAGGTAGCCGATGGTCAGGACGAGCCCCCGCCGGTCGATCAGGACCCCGCTCCCCGCCCGCTCGGTGCCGAGGATCGAGGCGGTGAAGGCGTCGGCGGGCACCTCGCTGCGCACCGCCAGGATCGAGGCCAGCGCCTGATCGAGGTCGAACGCCAGAAGATGCGGGTCGGGCTGTGCGGCGGGCGGAATCGCCCACTCCTTCTCGGCCAATATTAGTCCTCCTCGTTGAACCGCACGACCTTAACGCATCCGCCCGGAACGATGAAAGCGTCAGCTCTCCGGGTCGACCAGGATCGCGCGAAAGTCGTTGACGTTGGTTAAGGTCGGGCCGGTGATCACGAGCCCGCCGAGCGCCTCGAGGAAGCCGTGGCCGTCGTTCCGGGCGAGCAGCGCCCGCGGCCGAAGGCCTGCTTCGGCGGCGCGCGCCCAGGCATCGTCCAAGACCAGCCCGCCGGCGTTGTCCTCGGTGCCGTCGATGCCGTCGGTGTCGCATGCGAGGGCGTGGATGCCGGGCGCCCCCTCCAGAGCCACGGCGAGCGCGAGCAGGAACTCCGCGTTCCGGCCGCCCCGCCCGTCCCCACGCACCGTGACCGTGGTCTCGCCGCCGGACAAGAGGACGCAGGGCGGTCCGAAGGGCTGGCCGCGGCGCGCCACCTGGAGCGCGATCCCGGCCATCACCTTGGCGACGTCGCGCGCCTCGCCCTCGATCGCGTCGCTGAGGATGTGGGCATCCAGCCCCGCCCGGCGCGCCACCGCCGCCGCCGCCTCGAGCGACTGCTGCGGGGCCGCGATGAGGCGCGCCTCGACCCGTTCGAACAAGGGATCGTCCGGACGCGGAGTCTCGTTCGCCGGATCCCCGAGCGCCTCGATCGCGGCGCGCGGCTGGTCGATCCGGTATTTGGCGAGGATCTCCCTGGCGTCGTCGAGGGTGGTCGCGTCGGGCACGGTCGGGCCGGATGCGATCACCGCGGGATCGTCGCCCGGCACGTCCGAGATCAGGAGCGAGACCACCCGCGCCGGCGCCGCCGCCGCGGCGAGCCGGCCGCCCTTGATCGCGGAGAGGTGCTTGCGCACGCAGTTCATCTCGTGGATCGTCGCGCCGGAGCGGAGCAGCGCCTGGGTCAGCGCCTGCTTGTCGTCGAGGGTCAGTCCCGGAGCCGGCAGGCTCAGCAGCGCCGAGCCGCCGCCCGAGATGAGCGCCAGCACCAGATCGTCCTCGCCGAGCCCGCGGACCAGGTCCAGGATCCGCCAGGCGGCCTGCTCGCCGGCCGCATCCGGCACCGGGTGCGAGGCCTCAACGATCTCGATCCGCTGGCACGGGACCGCATGGCCATAGCGGGTGACGACCAGGCCCTCGAGCGGCCCGTCCCAGTGCTCCTCGACCGCCCGGGCCATGGCGGCGGACGCCTTGCCGGCGCCGACCACCACGGTCCGTCCCCGCGGCGGCGGCGGCAGGGCAGAGGGCACCACGGCCGCCGGCCGGGCCGCCTCGACCGCGGCGTCGAACATCTGGCGGAGGATCCCGCCCGCGTCCCGGTTCCGCGCTCTCACCGCACCAGCCTCCCCGCCCTCTTGTGCCGTTCGCAGCCTTCGCCACTATCCCGCCGATGGACCCCGTCGACCACCCCCTCCCGGCGACCGCGCTCGCCGCCGCGCTGGACGACCTCGCCGCGCGCGATCCAGCGGTGCGCGCGGCCCTCGGCCGCCTCGGCTATCCGCCGCCGCGCCAGCGCCCACCCGGCTTCGCGACCCTGATCCAGATCATGGTGGCGCAGCAGCTGTCGACCCGCGCGGCGGCAGCGATCTGGGCCCGGCTCGAGGCGCGCCTCGGGGGCGAGGTCACGGCCGCCGGGCTGCTGGCGCTGGGCGAGGCGGAGCTCCGGGCCGCGGGCTTCAGCCGGCAGAAGATAACCTACGCCCGCCTCGCCGCCGAAGCGATCGCGAGCGGCGGGCTGGCGCTCGAGCGGCTGCGCGAGCAGCCCGACGCGGCGGTGATCGAGGCGATCAGCGGGCTCAAGGGGTTCGGTCGCTGGAGCGCCGAGATCTACCTGCTGTTCGCGCTCGGGCGGGGCGACGCCTTCCCCGCCGACGACCTCGCGATCCAGATCGGGATGCAGCGTCTGCGCGGGCTCGAGCGCCGGCCCGACGCCCGCCTCACCCGGGATCTGGCGGCGCCGTGGCGCCCGTATCGGGGCTGCGGCGCGATTCTTCTCTGGCATCTGTACGGGGCCACCACGCTCGAGGCGCGACGCCCGCCCGCCTGAGGGGGCCCCGCCGCGGTCAGGCCGGCCAGTCGACGATCCGGTCCTCGAGGTCCTCGTCCCTGACCTCGCCCTCGCGCAGGACCCGGCCGCGCACCGAGATTCCGGCCTCGTGAACGCTGTTCCGGCGGCCGGAAACCAGGGGGTGCCACTCCGGCAGGTCCCTGCCCTCGTGGAGCAGCCGGTAGGCGCAGGTGGACGGCATCCAGTCGAGGCGCTCGAGGTTCTCGGGCGTCAGCACGATGCAGTCGGGCACCAGGCGCGTCCGCTCCCTGTAGCGCGTGCAGCGGCACGCGCCGAGGTCGAGCAGCCGGCAGGCGACGTCGGTGTAGACGACCTCGGAGGTGTCCTCGTCCTCGAGCTTGAGAAGGCAGCACCGGCCGCAGCGGTCGCAGAGCGACTCCCACTCCTCCGGGGTCATCTCGATCAGCGACTTCCGCCGCCAGAATGGGATCTCGGCCATCGTCCAGGCCAGCCGGCGATCGTCAGGCGTGCCGTGCCGGCAGCTTGTGCAGGTGGACGTCGTGCGCCGAATGGCGGCGCAGGATCTCGAGCGCCTTCTGCTCGGCCGCGGCGTCCGGCGTGCGCACCCAGAGCAGCAGCCCGCCGCGCTCGAGCTGCTCCTGGAGCCACTCCGCATGATTGCGGTCCATGAAGTGGCCGAGCGCGGTGGCGATCGCGGCGCCCGCGACCGCGGCACCGGTCACGGCCGCGGCCACCACCCCGGCGGAGGCCACCACCGTGCCGGCGGCGAGCAGGGCCGGCAGAAAGGTCAGCGAGCCGATCAGCATGTCCTCGCTCTCGCCGAGCGAATCCCGGGTGCGGTACGCCCGCCGCGGCGCGTCCGGATCGTCCTCGAGCTCCTCGACCCGCTCGTAGCGGTGGCCGAGCTTCTTCTCGACCGTGTCCTGGCTCGCGAGGAGGCTGATCTGGCCCTTGCTGAACCCGGCGCCTCGCAGGTCGTCGACCGCGGCATCCAGCTCGCGCACGTCGTCGAACACGCCGACCGCCTCGGTCACGACATCCTTCTGCGCCACGCGCGATCCTCCTCATCTCGACAGAACGGGCCGAAGGTACGCGTTCGGACCGTGAGGTGCCACCCCGTCGGCCGCTGGCCCTCAAAGCCCGGAGCCGCTAAGACAAGAGGGGACCCAGAACGGACGGACACGATGCACCTCGCCCGCTTCCCAAGGCTGCATTTCGCCCACCTGCCGACGCCACTGGAGCGGATGGACAACCTGACGCGGCTCCTGGGCGGCCCGACCCTCTGGGTCAAGCGGGACGACTGCACCGGCCTCGCGACCGGCGGCAACAAGACGCGGAAGCTCGAGTTCCTGATCGCCGACGCGCTCGAGCGGGGCGCGGACACGGTCGTCACCCATGGCGCGGTGCAGTCCAACCACGTCCGCCAGACCGCGGCAGCGGCGTGCCGCTACGGCCTGAAGTGCGTGGCGCTGCTCGAGCGCCGGGTCCCGGGGCATGGTGAGATCTACGACCGGACCGGCAACGTGCTGTTCGACCGGATGTTCAAGGCGGACCTGCGCTTCGTGGACAGCGGCACCAACATGGACGAGGCGTGCGCCGCCACGGTCGAGGAGCTGAAGGGCCGGGGCGCGAAGCCCTGCTACATCCCGGGCGGGGGATCGAACGCGATCGGCGCGCTCGGCTACGTCAACTGCGCCCTCGAGCTCCTGCAGCAGGCCAACGACCGGGGGCTCCGGATCGACTGCGTGGTGCACGGCACCGGCAGCTCCGGGACCCAGGGCGGGCTGGTTGCGGGCCTCGAAGGGGCGCAGAGCGGGATCGACGTGCTCGGCATCGGGGTCCGCCAGCCGAAGGACCGGCAGGAGGCGCTGGTCCACAGGACGGCGAGCGCCGCGGCGGACCACCTCGGCCTCCGGCCGATCGACCGCGAGCGGGTGGTCGCGAACTGCGACTACATCGGCGAGGGCTACGGGATCCCGCGGGCCGACACCTGGGAGGCGATCCGGCTCGCCGCCGAGCACGAGGGGCTGCTGCTCGACCCGGTCTACTCGGGCAAGGGCATGGCCGGGCTGGTCGACCTCTGCCGGAAGGGCCACTTCGGGCCGGGGCAGAACGTGGTTTTCCTGCACACCGGTGGCGCCGCGGCGCTGTTCGCATACCTCGGCGACCCGGCTCCGGGCTGACCTTCGCCCGGAGCCGCGCCACCGCACGACGAGGGAGGACGACGATGCGGATCGGAACTCTGGCCGGCATGCTGCTGCTCGCGTCCGCGGGCCCGCTCGCGGCCCAGGACCTCTACGGCACGCTCCAGAAGATCAAGCAGAACGGCGAGATCGTGATCGGGCACCGGGAGTCCTCGGTGCCGTTCGCCTACATCAACGACGCCGGCGAGCCGGAGGGCTACACGATCGACCTCTGCATGCGGATCGTCGACGAGGTGAAGAAGGAGATCGGGGTCGACGACCTCGAGGTGCGGATGGTTCCGGTCAACCCCCAGACCCGGATCCCGCTGCTCGCCAACGGCACCATCGACATCGAGTGCGGCTCGACCACCAACAACCTGACCCGCCAGCAGCAGGTCGACTACGGCCACACCACGTTCATCACCGGCACCAAGCTGCTGGTGAAGAAGGACAGCGGCATCCAGGAGGTCGAGGACCTCGACGGCAAGGCGATCGCCGTCGCCCAGGGCACGACCAACGAGCGCGCGATCAAGGACGTGATCGCCGAGAAGGGCCTCGATGTGAACGTCCTGAACGTGAAGGACCACGCCGAAGGCTTCCTCGCGCTGGAGACCGACCGGGTGGATGCGTACTCGACCGACCACATCCTCCTGCACGGCCTGATCTCCAAGGCGAGGAACCCGGAACAGTACGCGGTGGTCGGCCGGTTCCTGTCCTACGACCCGTACGCGATCATGATCCGGCGCGACGATTCCGCGTTCCGCCTCGTGGTCAACCGGACCCTTTCGGCGCTGTTCCGGAGCGGCGAGATCTTCGAGATCTACCAGAAGTGGTTCGACCCGATCGGCGCCCCGCCGGGGGACCTGCTCGAGGCGGCGTTCGTGATCCAGGCGCTGCCGGAATAGGCGGCCCGCTGGTGGCGAGCCTGGACGAGGCGATCCCGGGCAGCATCCGCGATCTGCCGGCCTCGGCGATCCGCGAGGTGGCGAACGCAGGGATCGGGCGCACGGACCTGATCCCGCTCTGGTTCGGCGAGGGCGATCTCGCCACGCCCGAGTTCGTCCGCAGCGCGGCGATCCGCTCGCTCGAGGCGGGCGAGACCTTCTACGAGCCGAACCGCGGCATCGCGGAGCTGCGCGCGGCCCTCGGTGTCTACCTCACCGGGCTCTACGGCCGGACCTTCAGGGCCGCGCACGTCACGGTCACCGGCTCCGGGCTGAACGGGCTCATGATCGCCGCCCAGACGGTGCTCGAGCCGGGCGCGCACGTGGTCGCGACGGTGCCGGTCTGGCCGAACCTGATCGCGATCCCGACCATCCTCCGGGCCCGGATCACGCCGGTTCCGCTCGAGCCGCACGAGGCCGCCTGGCGGCTCGACCTCGACCGGCTGATCGACGCCTGCACACCCGGAACCCGGCTCCTCCTGATCAACACGCCGAGCAACCCGACCGGCTGGATGATGGACGAGGCCGAGATCCGGACGGTGCTCGACTTCGCCCGCGCGCGCGGCATCTGGGTGATCGCCGACGAGGTGTACGCCCGGATCGTGTACGACCGCGCGGTCGCGCCATCCTTCCTGTCGCTGATGGAGGAGGACGACCGGCTGATCGTGGTCAACAGCTTCAGCAAGTCGTGGTGCATGACCGGCTGGCGCCTCGGCTGGCTGACCGCGCCGCCGGCGCTGGGGCCGACCTTCGAGAAGCTGATGGAGTTCAACACCTCCTGCGCGCCGCGCTTCGTGCAGCACGGCGGGCTCGCAGCGCTGGCCCGGGGCGAGGGCTTCATCCACGAGATCCGGCAGCGCTACGGCCGCTCGCGGGACCTGATGATCGAGCGCCTCGGCGCCTCCAACCGGATCACGCTCCCGGTGCCCGAAGCGGCGTTCTACGGCTTCTTCAAGGTCCAGGGCATCGAGGACGGCATCGCCTTCGCGAAGCGTCTGGTGGCCGAGGCGGGGGTCGGTCTGGCGCCCGGGGAAGCCTTCGGCGAGCAGTCCCGCGGCTGGCTCCGCCTCTGCTATGCCACCTCGCCGGCGCTGCTCGACCGCGCGCTCGACCGGTTGCAGGAGCACCTCGACTAGGTGCCTGCATGCCGTGAGCGGACGTACCGGATCCGCATGCCGGGTCGTTATCCAGGGCGGCAGCGCTCCTGCCGATCCTCGGCCGGCCGGTCAGCCCGGCGACCGTGAGCGCCGTGGCAGGCAACTCGATGCCGCCGTCGCCGCGTTCCATCGCAAGCCGCTCGAGGACCAGGACCGGGTGCTGGTCCTGGATATCGTGGTGCCAAAGCGCACGACCGGCGCCGGCGCGCTCGCCCGGCCGGTCCTGGTGGCGCTCGGCCTGCGCCCCGACGGCAGGAAGGAGGTGATCGACTTCCGTCTCGCCACCGCCGGGAGCGCCGCCCGGTGGGAGCGGTTCCTGGGCGACCTGATCCGTCGTGGCCTGACCGGCGAGCGGCTCGAGATGCTGTGCGTCGACGGCGGCTCCCGGCCGGCTCGCCGCCCGGTCCGCAGGCGGTCGCCTGCCTGCGCGCCGACCTCTTGACCTGCTTTCGCTACGGAGCGCAAGGCCGTGCGCACCACTAACGCCATCGAGCGGCGCTTCCGGAAGTCCGCCGCCGCGCCCGCCCGATGGCGCAATCCTCCGCGCGGGATGATCCGGGATTGTGACACGGATCGGTGCCGGTCGTGGACACAAGCCCGTGGATGTCCACCCGGGCTGGACGGACCCGCGGACCCGGCATATTTGCGCCTGCCATGAGAGCGTTCCCCCACATGAGCCGCCGACGGCTATTTGGCCTGGGCCGCGAACGCGGCTGCTATGCCGCTACTGGGGCCGCTCACCTCCGCCCGCGCTTACGCCGCGACGCGACGTGATCTGCGCTTTCGCGCACTATGGCGCGGGTCGTCGATCGGCGAGCACCGCGTCGTGTTCCGGACGGACGGCGATCGCCTGGCGGTCGACACGCACATCGACATCGCTGTCAGGGTCCTGTTCTTCACCGTGTTCCGCCTGAAGCACGATGCGCAGGAAATCTGGCAGTCCGGCCGCCTGGTATCGGTCACCAGCACGACGGACCGCGACGGCACGCGCCTGCAGGTTTCCGGCAACGCTGTCGCGGACGGCCTTCGCATCGTCGGCGAGAACGGCCCTTTCCTGGCGGCCGCGGACCTTTTGACCACGAATGCGCTTTGGGATAGCCGCATCGTGCATGAGCAAAGGCTGATCGATGTCCAGTACGGCGGCGAGATCGGCCTGGTGGCGCGGCCGTTCGGGGAGGAGCAGGTCGTCACGTCACGGGGACCTGTGCGCGCCAGCCGCTATCGAATGATCACGCCCCACTACGCCGGCAGCATGTTCTACGACGAGGACCAGCGCTGGGTTAAGGCCCTGATCGAAATGAAGGGACAGACCATCGAATATGCCCTCGCGACGTAGGCGGATCCCGAGAGTCTGGTGCTGGGCGCGCCCGGTGGCTCTGGCATGCGGTCTCGCGACTTTGGCC
This sequence comes from Geminicoccaceae bacterium, assembly GCA_036375275.1. Taxonomy (GTDB): domain Bacteria; phylum Pseudomonadota; class Alphaproteobacteria; order Geminicoccales; family Geminicoccaceae; genus DASUSF01. The sequence continues at coordinate 15,656 of DASUSF010000072.1, forward strand.
GTCACCGGGCTGGGGTGCGCGCAGGTGCCGGGGCGACCGGACGTGGTGATCGGCACGGCCAGGCCGGCCGACATCGACTACCCGCTCGGCGGCGCGATCTGCCGACTGTTCAACCTCGACACGCCGCGCCACGGTCTGCGCTGCGCCGAAGAGCCGTCGAGCGGCTCGATCGCCAACATCGGATCGCTCCGTAGCGGCCGCATGGATATCGGCATCGTGCCCTCGGACGTGCTCGCTGACGCCGTAGCCGGCCAGGGACCGTTCGCCGCGCGGGGTCCCGCGACCGACCTGCGTGTCCTGTTTGCCGGGCATGTCGATGTATTCACGCTCGTCGCTCACCGGGCGTCGGGAATCCTCACGGTGGCGGATCTGCGCGGCCAACGCATCGGCATCGGCAGTCCCGGATCGCGGCAAAGAGCCGATATGGAGCGCGTGCTGGCCGCTCTCGGCCTGACGCGGAACGACTTCGCGGAGGTGCGCGAACTTCCCCCCGCGGAGCAGAACCGGGTTTT
>DASUSF010000073.1:0-7068 GCA_036375275.1 Geminicoccaceae bacterium
CAGGCCCTCTACGAGATCCTGCTCGGGCAGACCCAGGGGCCTCGCTTCGGCTCGTTCGTCGCGCTCTACGGCATCGCCGAAACCCGCGACCTCATCCTCCAGGTCCTGGAGCGGGGCCGGCTCGACCAGCCGGCCGCCTGAGTGGAGCAATTTCCGATGAGAGACAGGCGCATCGCACCAGCACGCCCTTCCGATCATCGGAAGAAAATTGCTCTACTCCATTAGATTAGAGCGGATTCACCCGGCCGGAACCACTGGCAGGGCGGTTCCGTCATGCCGGGATCCGCTCTAGATGGCGGCCTCCGCCCGGCGGATCGCCCTCGACGTCCTGGGTCGGGTGCTCGACCGCGGCCGGCCCTTCGACGACACCTTCGCGGGCCACCCGGGCCTCGAGGGGCTCGAGGTCCGCGACCGCGCCTTCGCCCGGCTCCTGATCACCACCGTCCTGCGCCGCCGGGGTCAGATCGACGACCTGCTCGCCCGCTTCGTCCCGCGCCCGCCGAAATCGGGGCGGGTCCGAAACATCCTCCGGCTCGGCCTCGCCCAGCTCCTGTTCCTGGCGACGCCCGCGCACGCCGCGACCGCCGAGACCGTGGCGCTCGCGCGCGGCGAGGAGCGCTTCGCGCGCGGCCTGGTCAACGCCGTCCTGCGCCGGGCGCACCGGGAGGGGCCGGAGCTGGTGCGGGCGCAGGATCCCGCCCGCCAGAACCTCCCGGGCTGGCTGTTCGAGCGCTGGACCGGCACCTACGGCGAGGCGGTGACCCGGGCGATCGCGTTCGCCCAGCTCGAGGAGCCGCCGCTCGACCTCACCGCGAAGGGCGACCCGGCAGCGCTCGCCGAGCGGCTGGACGCGATCCACCTGGGCGGCGCGACGATTCGCCGCCGAGGGACGGGCCCGGTCGAGGCGCTTCCCGGCTACGCGGAAGGCGCCTTCTGGGTGCAGGACGTCGCCGCCACCCTCCCCGCCCGCCTGCTCGGCGACGTCGGGGGAGCCCACGTGCTCGACCTCTGCGCCGCGCCCGGCGGCAAGACCGCGCAGCTCGCCGCGGCCGGCGCTGCCGTCACCGCCGTCGAGCTCGCGCCGAAGCGGGCGGAGCGGCTCCGCTCGAACCTTGCCCGGCTCCGCCTCGAGGCCGAGGTCGTGGTCGCCGACGCGCTCGCCTGGGAGCCGGATCGAGCCGCCCCGCTGATGCTCCTGGACGCGCCCTGCACCGCCACCGGCACGATCCGCCGCCACCCGGACATCCCGTGGCACAAGACCCCGGAGGACGTGGCGAGGATGGCCGATCTCCAGGCGCGGCTGGTCGCTGCCGCGAGCCGGATGCTGGCGGCCGGCGGGACGCTGCTCTACGCCAGCTGCTCGCTCGAGCCGGAAGAGGGGCCGGAGCTGATCGAGCGGGTGCTGGCCACGACCGGGCTGACCCGGCTGCCGGTTCGCGAGGCGGAGCTCGGCGGCCTGCCGGTCGAGCTCACCCCGGAGGGGGAGGTGCGCACCCTCCCCTGCCATCTCGGCGAGCGGGGCGGAATGGACGGCTTCTTCATCGCCCGGCTGCGCCGCCCGGATTAGGGCGATGCCCAATGAGACAGAAGCACATCGCATCAGGGCGTCCTCCGCTCATCGGAAGAGAATCGCTCCACTGCAAGGGATCAGACCGGATTCACCCGAACGGAATCGCTCGCCTGGCGGCTCCGCCATATCGGGATCGCTCTGACGGCCGGCTTCAGGAGCCCTCGTCGCGCAGCCGCGCGTCGAACCGGCGGACCGCACGCTCTCCGACGCCGGCTCCCCAGGCGGCCCCGACGGTCTGGGCGCGCACCATGATCGCAGGCATCCGGCGCAGCACCTTCCGTCCCAGGGGAGTGCGGTAGAAGGCCGCGAGGCGCCCGATCTCCTCGGCCGAGAAGCTCATCGCCCAGAGCCGCGCCATCGCGTCGAGGACCTCGGGCAGCGAGCGGCGCAGCTCGTCCTGGAAGATCGCCCGGAAGGCCTCCTGCCGCGCGCCATCGCCGAGCTCGGGCCGGACCGCGCGAAGCTCGTCGAGCTGGCGATCGAAGCTCCGCATCGCGCTCGCTTCGAGCGCCGCCTCCGCGCCGGTCACCTCGATCAGGTCGCGGGCGGCCGTCAGCGCGCGGAGCTCCGCGGCCGGCGCCTCGACCACCGGCACCGCGCCAGCCGGCGGCACCAGGGCGGCGAGCACGACGAGCAGCGGCAACCACCTGAGCATCGTCCGGTCCGGGCAGAGGGTCGAGGGCGCCGAGCGTAGCGGCCGGCCCCTTCAAACCCGTGAAGGGCGCGGCTTGCGGCGGGAACGGCGACCGGCTATGGCGCTGCCGTCCGCGGAGGAGCCACGATGTCCACGCCAGTGATCCGGCGCGCGCTGATCTCGGTCCACGACAAGAGCGGCCTCGACCGGCTGGCCGAGGGTCTGAAGCGGCGGGGCATCGAGATCGTGTCGACCGGCGGCACCGCGAAGGCGCTCCGCGGCCACGGCGTCAACGTCAGCGAGGCGGGCGCGCTGACCGGCGCCGGCGAGATCCTGGACGGCCGGGTGAAGACCCTGCATCCGGCGATCCACGCCGGCATCCTGGCGCGCCGGGACGACGAGCGGCACCTGGAGACGCTCAAGCAGGCCGGGATCGGGCTGATCGACCTGGTGGTGGTCAATCTCTACCCCTTCGAAGCGACCCTCGCTGCCGGCGCCGGCTTCGGCGAGACCATCGAGATGATCGACGTCGGCGGACCCGCCATGGTGCGCGGCGCCGCCAAGAACCACGAGCACGTCGTGGTGCTGGTCGATCCGGTCGACTACGACGGCCTGCTCGCGCAGATGGACCAGCACGCCGGCGGCACCGACCCGGAGTTCCGGCGCCGGCTCGCGGCCCGGGCCTTCGCCCGGACCGCGGCCTACGACGCGGCGATCGCAGGCTGGCTCGAGAGCGAATCGGGCGTCCCGTTGCCGGAGCACCTGGTGCTCACGGCGAGGCGGCAGATGATCACCCGGTACGGCGAGAATCCGCACCAGCGGGCCGCGTTCTACGCGACCGGAGCCGCTGGCGGCCTCGCCGGCGCCGAGCAGGTGCAGGGGAAGGAGCTGAGCTACAACAACCTCGCCGACGCCGACGCCGCGCTCGATCTGGTGCTGGAGTTCGACCGGCCGGCGGTGGTGATCGTCAAGCACGCGAACCCCGCGGGCGTCGCGGTCGCGGACGATCTCATGGCGGCGCACGCGAAGGCCCTGGCCGCGGATCCGGTGAGCGCGTTCGGCGGCATCGTCGCGGTCAACCGGCCGCTCGATCGGGGCGCGGCCGAGGCGATCAGCCGGATCTTCACGGAAGTAGTGATCGCCCCCGAGGCGGACGACGAGGCGCGGGCCGTCTTCGCGGCCAAGCGGAACCTCCGCCTCGTGGTCACCGGGACTCCGCCGCGGCCCGGCGGACTCGCGGTCCGCTCGGTCGCCGGCGGCCTGCTCGTCCAGGAGCGGGACGAGCGCGGCTGGCCGGCCGACGAGCCGCGGGTGGTCACCGCGCGCGCGCCGGACGCGGCCGAGCGGCGGGACCTCCGCTTCGCCTGGATCGTCGCCAAGCACGTCAAGTCGAACGCCATCGTGTTCGCGCGGGAGGGCGCCACGGTCGGCATCGGGGCCGGTCAGATGAGCCGGCTGGACGCGGTCCGGATCGCGGTGATGAAGGCTGCGGAGGCGGACCGGGCGGCGGGCACGTCGGCACGGCTCGCCGGCAGCGTGGTCGCCTCCGACGCCTTCTTCCCGTTCCCGGACGGCCTCGAGGAAGCGCTCGCCGCGGGCGCCCGGGCCGCGATCCAGCCGGGCGGGAGCGTCCGCGACGCCGAGGTGGTCGCGGCGGCCGATCGGGCCGGGGCCGCGATGCTGTTCACCGGCGAGCGCCACTTCCGCCACTGAGGCGACGGCGGCTCCAGCCCCGCTCAGGCGGCGGCGAGATGGTCACGGGTGCGCATCGCCACGTCCTCGTAGAGCTCCGCGCGATGGAGCACCAGCACCTCCCGGACCGCCGCGCGCAGATCGACGTCGACGTCGTCCGCGTCCTGTTCGCGCAGCAGCACCTCGGCGATGAACGACTCGATGGTCGGGGCGAAGCCGGGCGGCAGCTCGTCGTCGTTCCCGCCGGGGCCGGCCCCGGCGTACGCCTCGGCCAGCTCGTCGACGTGCTCGTCGATCCGCTCGTTGATCCAGCGCCAGGCCTCCGCCTCGAGGCCGTCGTCGCCGGGGCTGCGGCTGCGCCCGGGCACCGCGAGCGCCAGCCGGAGCAGGAGCACGATCAGGAAGATCGCGGCCGGCACCACGACTTCCGGCGGCGCCCGGAGAAGCTCGTCCTGCCAATGCGCGATCTGCTCCAGCATCTCCTCGTCTTAGCCATCGCCGATGAAGATCGGGTTAACGGCAGAAACAGGGACAGTCCAAGGCCGAAAGAGGTGCCCGTGAACTGTCACGATCTTGCCGCTTCATTGCGTAAAGCGGCGACTATGGCGGCGATCGACTTGCAGCCCGGGTGGACGCCGGGGAGCAGGTGCGCGGCGGAACCCGAGGCAGCGTCGGAGGCTGGCCGGCGCCGTCAGTCCGGCAGCAGCTTCGCGCCCGGGGGCACCGGATCGCCGCTGTCGGCGCAGCTCAGGTCGAACTTGGCGAGGCCCTCCTCCAGCATGTCCGCGAGCAGCGGCTGCTGCGCCAGCTCGTCGACCGGATGCTCGGGGTGCTGGTCCTCGACCTCCGCCAGCACGTCCGCCCAGTCGTCGGTGGTGCGCACGTCGTCGCGCCCGAGCCAGGACAGGGCGATCAGGTCCGCCATCTCGGCGCCGTTGAGGCCGGCGAGCGCGTCGCGCAGCTCCTGCTCGGTGGCGTCGCCCGGCCGGTCCTCGAGGATCGGGTGCGCCGCCTCGTCGTCGGTCGGGTTCGAGCCGTAGTCCGGCAGCACCGGCGGCAGCTTGGCGTGGAAGGTGCGCGCCCGCGCGACGATGAAGCACACCTTCTCGACACTGATCCTAAGCTCGGCCATGCGGCCTCCGGCGGTTCTGGAACGGGTCGGGTCTGGCGGCGGAACGCCCGCTCCCGACGCTCGTTCCTGCTCAGGCGGTCCGCAGCTCGACCGTGATCGCCGGCGGGGTGCAGAGCGTCTGGTAGACCACGCAGTAGCGCTCGGTCAGCTTCTCGAGCGCCCTGATCTGATCGGGATCGGCATCGGTGTCGAGCTCGAAGCGGAGCCGGATGTCCTTGAACCCGACCGGAGCGTCCCGGGCGACGCCGAGGGTGCCGCGGAAGTCCAGGTCGCCTTCGGCCACCACCTTCCCCGAGCGGAGCTCGATACCCAGCGCGGTCGCGACCGCGCTCAGGGTCACCCCGGCGCAGGCGGCGAGCGCCTCGAGCAGCATGTCGCCGGAGCAGGCGTGCGTGCCCGTCCCGCCGGTCGCCGGATGCAGCCCGGCCTCGATCAGCGCCTTCGCGGTCTGGACGGAGCACGTCACCCCCTCGCCGATCTCGCCCGCGGCCCGGAGCGTGATCACCGCCGCCTCGGGATCGTCCCTGTACCGCTCCTTGAACGGCGCCTGCATCGCCTTCAGCTCGCCCGCGTCCATCACCTTTCCTCCCGAGATCACAGTCGTCGTATACCCCAGATCGGCGGACGGGCCAGCCACGGGTGGCGGGAACCCGGGCCACGGACCACCTGTTGGTGAAGGAGCCCGACGACCGCGGAGCGCCGCAGGACGCCCGGCGGGCTGGGTCGGACGGAGGAGGATCGCCTTGAGGTCGTTGTCGCCGGTGCTCGGGCTCGTCGCCCTGTTGGGCGGCCTCCCCGCGGCTGCCGCCGAGGTCGAGGACTTCGAGCTGCAGACGACCCGCGACCTGGTCGCGCTGTGCAGCACCCCGGGCGGCGACCCCCTCGCCGCCGAGGCGCAGCAGGCCTGCTTCGGCTACATCGCCGGAGCGATCCATTTCTACGGAGCCCTGGTCACCGGCGGCGACCGGTTCAAGCCGATCGTCTGCCCGGGACGCGAGCTCACCCGGCAGGAGCTCGCGGCGCTCCTGGTCGCGTGGGCCGAGGATCATCCCGAGCACCTGGACGATCTGCCCGTGGACAACGTTCTGCGCGCCGCCGCCGCGGCCTACCCCTGCACCGATGACGACGATCCGAACCGGAGAGACACGCCATGATCCAGCGCATTCTCGCCATCGCCGCCCTGACCCTGCTGCTCGCCGGCTGCGCGGTCGACCGGACCACCGGCGAGCGCACCCTGAAGTCAGCCGCCGCGGGCGCCGCCGGCGGCGCGGTCGCGGGCCTGTTCTACGGCAACCCGCTCACCAAGGCGGCCGTCGGCGGTGCCGCGGGCGCGGCGGGCGGCTTCGTCTACGACCAGCTCTCGCGCTGAGGCCAGCTCTCGCGCCCAGGGCCGGATAGAGCGACTCCCGGTGAGACGGAACCGCAAGGATCCACGACGTCCTTCCGCTCATCGGTGCTCTATCTTGGCTACCATCAGGTGGCCGTGCAGCCGTTGACCAATAGCCAACGAACCGGGCTCTATCCTTCCCGCTGGATGGTCCATGCGACCATGAGACTCCGCCGCCACAACCATGGCTTGGGCGCAGGGACTCCCAGGATCGCATGGACCGCTGCTGATTATGGGGAGCAAGGGTTAATGTTTCGTTTGCTTTCAGCGGCGACGCCGACCTGACGGTCGTGGAAAGCTACTTTGCTCTGTTGCAATGGATCAGAAGCGGAGTCACCGATCGGAGCCGCTGGCAAGGCGGTTCCGTCATATCGGGATCCGCTCCAGGGGGTGCGCCGCGGCCCGGAGCGCTCCCGGCTGATCCCGCTCCGGGCGCCGACACCGACCACCAGCACGGCTGGACCTGACCCGGCGCCCTGGCCCCGGCGGCCCCGGCGTCCTCAATGGAGGGAGCGGAGGCAGGGGTCGCCGGCGTCGTGCTCGAGGAAGGCCCGCTCCAGGTCGAACGCCCGGCAGAGGTCGATCCCGAGCCTGGTTGCGAGGTGACCGATCCTGGCGGTCGGGCCGGTGGTCCGCACCTCGTTCGGGACCTC
>DASUSF010000074.1:0-19388 GCA_036375275.1 Geminicoccaceae bacterium
CGAGGGGCAGGGGGGGCCGCTGGTCGCTACGGTACCGCCGCCGGACGCCGGCCCGACGCACGGCGGCGGCGCCGGATTCCAGCCCTACGACCCGGGCGACCTGCCGCCCGGGTTCGATCCGACCGGCCCGCTGGCGCCCACGGCCCTCGGCCTCGGGGAGCCGCCGATCATCGACGCCGACATCGGCGAGGACCTGCTGTCGGCGCTCGGCCCCGGCGATGGAGATGGCGACGGAGATGGCGACGGAGATGGCGACGGGGACGGCGATGGCGACGGGGACGGCGATGGTGACGGCGATGGCGATGGTGACGGGGACGGCGATGGGGACGGGGACGGCGATGGTGATGGTGACGGCGATGGTGACGGGGACGGGGATGGCGACGGCGTAGCCGACGTCGCGATCGTCTTCCAGGACGAGGTCGGCGCCTTCAAGAGCGCGCTCGGCGTCTACCTGATCGGGCCCGACGGCGGGATCCTCGATCCCAGGATCGTGTTCACCCAGGTCGAGCACCAGGACGCCATCGAGGGCCTGCCCTTCGCCCGGCCGGGCGGCGGGCCGCTGGAGCCGGGCGACCGCGTGCTGCTGAGCGACCTCTACGCCGAGGGGCAGCTCCAGCCCGGCGTCGGCTTCGGGCTCTTCCTGATCAGCGACGGCTTCAACGCCAACGGCGGCGATCTCACGGGCGAGTTCGCCTTCGTCGACGCGGCCGGCAATCCGGCGACGATCTTCGATCCCGCGCCGCGGCTGGTTCGAGTGACGGCCGATGGCTTGGAGGAGATCCGCGGCCTGGTCATGCACACCGCCGATCCGACCGCCGGCAGCTTCTTCGACAACCCCCTGAACCCCGGCGGCTCCGGGCAGAGCCTCGGCGGGTTCCTCGACGGCGGCGTGATCACGGTGACCTTCGAGGACAAGCCGTTCGGGACCGACGACGACGACTTCAACGACGGCGTGTTCACGATCGAGCCGGTGGACCCGGGCGGCACCAGCCTCGTGTTCAGCGGGCTCACCCCTGGGCTGGAGGACGTGCTCGCGGGCATCGCGGACGATCCGCCGGCGGTGGAGCGGACGCCGCAGATCGATGCGGCGCCGGCGGCCGTGGCGATGGCCCCCGCAGTGGCTGACGTCGGCGCGCCGATGCCGTCGGTCGGAGTCGAGCCGGATCCCGCGATGATGGCCTGAGCCGGGGCGGCGGGTCAGCCGCGCATCCGCTCCCCGGCCGGATCGAACAGCGGCTCCGGGGCGATGCTGGCCGGCCGGCGCTCGCCCAGGATCTCGACCTCGAGTGGCTCGTGCCCGCTCGCGAGCGGTGCCGGCACGTAGCCGAGCGCCAGCGACCGCTGGACGTGATGGGCGTAGCCGCCGGAGGTGATCCAGCCGACCACCTCGCCCGCGTGCCAGACCGGCTCGTCGCCGACGCAGTCGGCGCCGGCGTCCTCGACCACGAGCGTGACGAGGCGACGCGTCGGCCCTTCCTCGCGCTCGCGAAGCGCCGCCTCGCGGCCGATGAAGTCGCCCTTGCCCCGCTCGACGAAGCGGCCGAGGCCCGCCTCGTACGGGCCATAGATCGGCCGATACTCGCGGGCCCAGCTGCCGAAGCTCTTCTCGAGCCGCAGCGCGTTGAGCGCGCGGGCGCCGAACGGCCGGAGGCCGAGATCCGCGCCCGTCTCCATCAGCTGGAGAAAGAGGGTCCGGAGAAAGTCGGCGCGCACCCAGATCTCGTAGCCGAGATCGCCCGTGAAGCTGATCCGCCCGACGAAGGCGGGGGCGCGGCCGACGTCCATCCGCCGAAAGGTCAAGAACGGGAACGCGTCGTTTGCGACGTCGTCGCGGACCAGACGCTGCAGCAGCTCCCGCGCGCGCGGCCCGGCGATCGAGCAGCCGAGGAGGTCGTGGCTCCGGCTCCGAATGCTCACCCCGCGGTCCGGCAGCTGCGCCTCGAACCAGCGGAGATGGTATTCCTCGGCGACCCCCGAGCCGAAGACGAAAAAGTGGTCGGGTCCGGTCCGGGCGACCGTGAAGTCGCCGATCAGCCGGCCGGCCGGGTTGAGCATCGGCGAGAGCGCGATCCGCCCCTCGGCCGGCACCCGGCCTGCCAGCACCCGGGACAGCCACGCCTCGGCGCCCGGACCCGTCACCTCGTACTTCGCGAAGTTGGAGATCTCGAGCAGGCCGACCGCTTCCCGCACCGCCCGGCACTCCTCGGCCACGGGCGCATGGGCGTTGGAGCGGCGGAAGGTGACCTCCTCGACCGGCTCGCTGCCGTCAGGCGCGAACCAGAGCGCGTGCTCGAGGCCGTAGCTCGCCCCGAACACCGCGTTCCGCGCCGTCAGGTCGGGATGGATCGGCGTGGTGCGGAGCGGCCGCGCCGCCTCCAGCTCCTCGTTCGGAAACGCGATCCTGAAGCGCCGGCCGTAGTTCTCGCGCACCCTGGCGTTGGTGTAGGCGGGCGTGGTCCAGTCGCCGAAGCGGGCGACGTCCATGGCGAACACGTCGAAGCCGGGATCGCCCCCGGTCATCCAGTTGGCGAGCGCGAGGCCGACGCCGCCGCCCTGGCTGAAGCCCGCCATGACCGCGCAGGCGCACCAGAAGCCGGGGAGCCCGCGCACCGGCCCGACCAGCGGGTTGCCGTCGGGGGCGAACGTGAAGGGACCGTTGACGATCTTCCGGATCCCGGCGCGCTCGAGCGGCGGGAAATGGGCGAAGCCGACCTCGAGGTTGGCGCTGATCCGGTCGAGGTCGGGCTCGAGCAGCGCGTAGGAGAAGTCCCAGGGGGTCCGCTCCGGCGACCAGGGCGTCCCCGGCCGCTCGTAGGTGCCGAGCAGCATGCCGCGCTGCTCCTGGCGCATGTAGATCTCGCCCTCGAAGTCGATCACGTGGATCAGCTCCTGGCCGCGCTCGGCCTGGTGGCGGACCACCTCGGGCATCTCCTCGGTCAGGAGATAGTGGTGCTCCATGGCGAGCACCGGGAGCTCGAGCCCGACCATCCGCCCGACCTCGCGCGCCCAGAGCCCGCCCGCGTTGACCACGTGCTCGGCCCGGATGGTGCCGGCCTCGGTCACGACGTCGAAGCCGCCGCCCGACCGCGCCTTCAGGTCGATCACCCGGGCCCGGCGCACGATCTCGGCGCCGGCGAGCCGCGCGGCGCGGGCATACGCGTGGGTGACGCCGGACGGATCGACGTGGCCCTCGGCCGGATCGAACAGGCCGCCGACGAAGTGCCGCCGGTCCATGAGCGGGAACAGCTCGGCGGCCTCGTCGGCGGTGACCAGCTCGGTCTGCATCCCGAGGTAGCGGCCCTTGGCGTGCACGCTCTTCAGGTAGTCCATGCGCTCCCGCGTGCCGGCGAGCATCACCCCGCCGGTGAGGTGCAGGCCGCAGGACTGGCCCGAGACCTCCTCGAGCTCCTGGTAGAGCCGGATCGTGTAGTCCTGGAGCTTGGCGACGTTCGGGTCGCTGTTGAGGGTGTGCATGCCGCCGGCCGCATGCCAGGTCGAGCCCGAGGTCAGCTCGTCCCGCTCGAGCAGCACGAGGTCGCTCCAGCCGGCCCTGGTCAGGTGATAGAGCACGCTCGCCCCGACCACGCCGCCGCCTATCACCACCACCCGCGCGTGCGTCCTCATGCGGCCTCCTCCTCTCCACTGCTGCGCGGCCTCGCCCCTCACCGCGACCAGAACGATTCTGCCGGCGGCCGACGAGGCGCGACGGCCCGGCCCGCGCACGAGCGCCAGGCTATCGTCGACGGCGCCTCGTCATTAAGCACTTGGCAACGCGCCCGTGCCACCCTCGAGGTGGTCCATGCGATCCTGGGAATCCCCGCCTCCGATAGCGGCTCGGGGCGGGCGCACGGACTGCCAGGATCGCATGGGCCATGGCCAGGGTGCCCGGACGAGGTTGGCGAATGGTTGACCGAAGCAGGTGTTGCGGCGGTCACACGTGAGGCCGGCGGCGGCACGGGACGGCGCGCGTGCGCTCGAACCACCGCATCCGATCGGAAGCTCGGGCAGGCCCCTGTCCCGGGTCAGGCCGAAGCAGTCCCCTCGAACTCCAGTGCGGCGTCCTCGAGCCACTCGACCAGGAAGCGGGCGTAGCTCCTCGGGACGTGGATCTCGATCCGGTCGTCGGCCCGGGCCTCCAGAACCACCGCGATCTGCGCCAGCGCCGTTGCGGCACAGGCGCCGGCCGGGAAGCTCTTCGGGTGCAGGTCGATCGAGGTTCCCTTGGCGAGCAGGTCCCGGACCCCCGTCCCCCGGACCTCGATCACGGTCCGGCCGTGGCTCTGCTCGACCACCGCGCCGAGCGCCGGGTCGAGCTGCACATGCCCCGGGTCCGCCCCGATCATCCACCACCGGCCGGGGCCGACGCAGAGGATCCGCCGGTCGCCGTCCTCGCTGGTCTGCCCGACCACCCCGGGCGGCCGCAGGCCGAGGGCCTCTTCGAGGGCGTCCTCCGCCGGGCCGAGCCGGCCGTGAAAGGCCGAGACCTGAACGAGCGTCCGGCCCGGCAGCTCGACGATCCGGATTCGCTCGCCGCTCCGGACGCCGCCGAGCGCGCCGCGCCGCTCAGCCACGAAGCCGCTCTCCGTGCGGATCGAAGAACACCGGATCGGTGACCTCGACCGGAACGCTCTCGCCCTTCAGCGGGGAGGCTGCGTGCAGCGCCTCGCCCCGCCGCCCGGGCCCGCCCCGGACGAGGGCGAGCGCGATCGGGTGGCCCAGCGCCGGGCTCCAGGTGGTCGAGGTGACGTGGCCGAGCATCGGGACGGGCGGCGGCGCCGCCGGGTCCTGGACGATCTGGGCGCCGATCCGGACCGGAGACCGCCGGTCCTTCGGGATCAGGCCCACGAGGCGCGGCCGGTCCGGATCCTGGAGCGCCGGCCGCTGCAGCATGTGCCGGCCGACGAAGTCCTTGGTCCTGCTCACCATGCGCCCGAGGCCGAGATCGGCAGGCGTGGTCCGGCCGTCGAGCTCGCCGCCGGCGACGTGGCCCTTCTCGATCCGGAGCACGCCGAGCGCCTCGACACCGTAGGCGACGATCTCCTCCGCCTCGCCCGCCGTGACCAGCCGCTCCCAGACCTCGAGGCCGAAGTCCGCGGGCGTGTGGACCTCGTACGCCAGCTCGCCCGAGAAGCTGATCCGCAACAGCCGCACCGGGATGTCGCCGATCCGGGCATCGCGGACCCCCATGTGGGGCAGCGCCAGGTCCGAAACGTCGCCGTCCACGACCTCGCCCAGCAGGTCGCGCGAGCGCGGCCCCGAGACCGCCATCGCCGCCCACTGCTCGGTCACCGAGGCGACCTCGCACATCAGCTCCGGCCAGACCACCTGCAGGTGGTGCTCGAGGTGCTGCATCACCGCCACCGCGTTCGCGGTCGTCGTGCTGACGTAGAAGCGGTGCTCGCCGAGCCGGGCGCAGGTGCCGTCGTCCATGACCAGGCCGTCCTCGCGCAGCATCAGCCCGTACTTCGCCCTGCCCACCGGCAGCGCCGACATGGTGCCGGTGTAGATCCGGTCGAGGAAGGTCCCGGCGTCCGGGCCCTGGACGTCGATCTTGCCGAGGGTCGTCACGTCGACCAGGCCGACCGCCTCGCGGACCGTCGCCGCCTCGCGGTACGCCGCCTCGATCATGGACTCGCCGCCCCGCGGGTAGGCGCGCGGCCGGCGCCAGAGGCCGGCGTCGATCCAGACCGCGCCGGCACGCTGGTGCCAGCCATCCATCGGGGTCCGCCGCAGCGGCCTGAAGTGCCGGCCGACCTCGCGACCCGCGAGCGCCCCGATCGCGACCGGGGTGGTCGGCGGGCGGAAGGTCGTGGTCCCGACCTCCGGGATCGGGATGCCGCGCAGCCCGGCCATGACCGCGGCGCCCGCGAGGTTGCTGGTCTTGCCCTGGTCGGTGCCCATGCCGAGGGTGGTGTAGCGCTTCAGGTGCTCGACCGAGACGAAGCCTTCGCGGTGGGCGAGCTCGACATCGTCGGTGGTGACGTCGTCCTGGAGGTCGACGAACGCCTTGCCGCGCGACGGCGCCACGACCCAGAAGCGCCGGGGCGGCGCATCGACCTGGTCCAGCGCCTCTGGCACCGGAGGAGCTGCGCCCCCGTCGCCGCGTCCGGCCTCGGCGGCCGCGCGCGCCCCCGCTCGAAGACCGTCCTCGAGGCACTCCCGGAGCGTCGCGAGCCCGCGTGCGGCCCCGGCCGAGCGCTCTTGCCGACAGGCGGGGCCCGGAAGGAACACCCCCCGCTGCTCGTCGTACACCGGCCGAGCGCCGGTCTGGCTGGAGAGGTGGATCGCCGGGCTCCAGCCGCCCGACGTGGCGAGCAGATCGCAGGCGATGCGGCGCCGCGTCCGGGCCCCCGCGACGTCGTCCGTCCCCGCGATCTCAACCGCCTGGACCTCCGGACCACCGAGCGCGCGCACGACGACGCTCTCCTCGACCACCTCGATGCCGCGGCGGCGGCTCGCGTCGACCAGCGGGCTCAGGATGCCGGCGCGGGTGTCGACCACCGCCGCCACCTCGATGCCGGCATCGTGCAGATCGAGGACGCTCCGGTAGGCGTCGTCGCTGCCGGTGGCGATCACCGCGCGCCGCCCCGGGGCGACGGCGTACTGGTTGACGTAGGCGCGCGCGGCGGAGGCGAGCATCACGCCCGGCCGGTCGTTGTCGGCGAACAGGAGCGGCTGCTCGATCGCGCCGGTCGCGAGCACGACCTGCCTCGTCCGGATGGTCCAGAGCCGCTGCCGGGGAAGGCCGGGGGCCGGCAGCGGGACGCGGTCCTGGACCCGCTCGACCGCCCCGATGGTGTCGTGGTCGTAGTAGCCGAACGCGGTCGTCCGCGGCAGCAGGATCACGTCCGGCGCGGCCGCCAGCTCCTCGAGGGCGCGATCCGCCCACTGCACTGCCGGCGCGCCGTCGATCTCGAGGCGCTCGCGCAGCAAGGCGCCGCCGAACCTCGGGCCTTCGTCGAGCAGCGCCGTGCGCGACCCGGTCCGGGCCGCGGCCTGCGCCGCTGCGAGCCCTGCCGGGCCACCGCCGACCACCAGGACGTCGACGAACAGGTTCCGCTTCTCGTACCGGTCGGGGTCGGGCTCGAGGCTCGCCCTGCCCATGCCGGCGGCGCGCCGGATGAAGCGCTCGCAGCGCATCCAGAAGCGGGTGTCCCGCGCCCGGCCCATGAAGGTCTTGTAGTAGAAGCCGGCCGGGACGAGCGGGCCGAACGCGCCGTTCAGGGCGTTCAGGTCGTGGCGGAGCGACGGCCAGCGGTTCTGGCTGGTCGCCTCCAGGCCCTCGAACAGCTCGATCACGGTCGCGCGCGTGTTCGGCTCGCGCCGGGGACCGTTGCGGAGCGTGACCAGCGCGTTCGGCTCCTCCGGCCCGGCCGAGAGGATGCCCCGCGGCCGGTGGTACTTGAAGCTCCGCGCGATCAGACGGACGCCGTTCGCGAGCAGGGCGGAGGCCAGGCTGTCCCCGTCATAGCCCGGCAGCCGGTGGCCGTCGAAGGTGAAGGTGAGGGGCCGGGAGCGGTCGATCAGGCCGCCGCTCTCGAGCCGGAACCGCTGCGACGCCGACGCCACATGGGTCCGCCCGGTCGGCTCGTCGCGCGCCAGGATCTGCGCCATCAGCGCGGCTCCGCCGCGTCGCGGGCGCCGAGGATCGCGTGGCTGAGGGTGTCGCGCCGGACGACGATGAAGCGCCGGCAGCCCGCGCTGTGCTGCCAGAGCTCGTCGTGCGGCCCGCACGGGTTGTCGCGCCAGTAGACGTAGCGCATCCATGCTGCCGGATCACCCTCGTCCGGCGCCGGCCGGCGCACCGTCGCGTCGCCGGCGTAGGTGAACTCGGCGTGGTCGCGCTCGCCGCAGTGCGGGCAGGGAATACGCATGACGGCTCAGTGCAGCCGCGGGCTCGGCCCGGCGCCGCGCTCGTCGATCAGCGCCCCGCTCGCGAAGCGCTCGAGGGTGAATGCCGCGTTCAAAGGATGGGGCGCGTCGTTGGCGATGGTGTGGGCGAACACCCAGCCCGAGCCCGGGGTCGCCTTGAACCCGCCGTAGCACCAGCCGCCGTTGAGGTAGAGCCGGTCGATCGGGGTCCGGGCGATGATCGGGCTGCCGTCCATGGTCATGTCCATGACCCCCGCCCAATGGCGGAGCAGCCTCAGCCGTCCGAGGTTCGGGAACAGCGCCATGGCCGCGCTCATCACCTCCTCGACCATCGGCAGGTTGCCGCGCTGGGCGTAGGAGTTGTAGCCGTCGAGGTCGCCGCCGAAGACCAGCCCGCCCTTGTCCGACTGGCTGATGTAGAAGTGCGCCGCGCCGAAGGTCACGACGGTGTCGATCAGCGGCTTGAGGGGCTCGCTGACGAACGCCTGGAGGAGGTGGGACTCGATCGGCAGCGGGATCCCGGTGCCGCGCAGCACCTCGCTGGTATGGCCGGCGACCGCGACCGCGACCTTGCCGGCGCCGATGAACCCCTTGCCGGTCTCGACGCCGGTCGCGCGGCCATCCTCCTGCCGGATGCCGGTGACCTCGCAGTTCTGGATGATGTCGACCCCGAGCGCATCCGCGGCGCGGGCGAAGCCCCAGACCACCGCGTCGTGACGCGCCGTCCCGCCGCGCCGCTGGAGCAGGCCGCCGTGGATCGGGAACCGGGCCTCCGCCGACCCGTCGAGGCCCGGCACCATGTCCAGGACCTGCTTCCGGTCGAGCAGTTCGGCGTCGATCCCGTTCAGGCGCATCGCGTTGCCGCGGCGCGCGTAGGCGTCCATCTGCGCATCGGAATGCGCGAGGTTGAGGACGCCCCGCTGGCTGAACATGACGTTGTAGTTCAGCTCCTGCGCGAGCCCTTCCCAGAGCTTCAGCGAGTGCTCGTAGAACAGCGCGTTGGCATCCAGCATGTAGTTCGAGCGGACGATCGTCGTGTTGCGCCCGGAGTTGCCGCTGCCGATCCAGCCCTTCTCGAGCACCGCGACGTCCTGGATGCCGTGCAGCCTGGCGAGGTAGTAGGCGGTTGCGAGGCCGTGTCCGCCGCCGCCGACGACGACCACGTCGTAGTGCTTCTTCGGCTCCGGATCGCGCCACGCCCGCGGCCAGCCGCGATGTCCGCGGGCCGCTTCCCGAACCAGCCTGCCGAAGGAATACCGCATCCGCCCTCCCAGCGCGGCGCACTCTAGCGGCGCCCGGGCCGGGCCGGAAGCGCAGGATCCGACTTCGCCTTGCCGGTCAGCGCCGGTCGGGGGCCGGCGGACCGGCGACGGTCGGAAGAGGCTCAGCCGGGCGCGGCGTCGGCCCGGATCAGCTCGCCGTCCCTGCCGATCAGCGGGACGCCGTACTCCAGCAGCAGCGTCTCGATCTGCTTCTCGTGGCTGGCGAGAAAGTCGTTCAGACGGTGCTTCCAGTCGGGCTCGTCGTGCCGGAGCCCCATCGAGATCCGGTAGTCGAGCCTGATCCGCGAGCCCTGGTCCGCGGCGAGCGGGACCAGCCGGAGCGGGGTCTTCTGGCGCGCCGCCCAGTAGCCGGCGATCGGGCCCCAGACCAGGCCCACGTCGACCTCGCCTTCGGCGACGTCGACCACGAGGTCGCGGGCCGGCGAGTAGTACCGGGTGTCGACCATCAGGTGGTAGGTCTCGATGTTGCCGAGCAGGCCGCGCCGGGCCAGGAGGTCGACCGGCGGAGTGCGGGCGATGATCCCGATCTTCAGGTCCCGGAGCGCCGGGTCGTCGAGCGATTCGGGCTTCACGCCCTCGTCCGCGCGGCTGACCATGACGTAGCTGGAGCGGTAGTAGGGGTTGGTGTTCTGCATCAGCTCGCTGCCCTGGACGACGCCGATCACGACGTCGCAGAGGTGGGCGCCGAGCGTGTTGCGGACGAAGCCGACGGTGTTCGGGTACCAGGTGTACTCGAGCGGCAGGCCGAGGTCGGCCGCGAGCATCTCCGCGATCGCGTTCTCGAAGCCTTCGCCGGCCTGGTTGGAATAGGGCAGGTTGTTCGGGTCGGCGCAGACCCGGAGCGCCGTCGGGTCCACCAGCTCCGTCACCTGCGCGTGCGCGGGCCAGGGGGCCACCAGCGCGAGGGCGAGGACGAGGCCGACGATCGAGCCCCGGACGCACGTCATCCGCGCCGCTCCTGCCAGACAGGGTCCTCCTCAGGCTCGAGCCGCTGCGGCCGGCCGCGGCCGACGACGCCGTCCGCCCGAGCCTTCAGGTAGGCCCAGATGTCGTCGACGTGCTCGGTCACGTTCTGGTCCTCGGCGAACGACGGCATGACCGACTGCTGGGCCGCGCCGACGTTCTGGATCCCGAACACCACCGCCTGGATGAAGCCCTCGTAGCCGATGTTCTGGATCGATTCCACGAGCGCCGGGGCATACGTGCTGCCGAGCCCATCGGGGCCGTGGCAGGTGTGGCAGGAGCTGTGGTAGCGGCGATAGCCGTTGTAGACGCCGAAGTCGACCTTGCCCTCCTTGATCACGTACGGCTTGTCCTCCCAGAGGACCTCCTCTTCGCCCTCGGCCTCCTTTTCCCTGGCCTCGTCGGCCGCATCCTTGGCCACCCCTTCGGCCGCCGGGTCGTCCTTCGGATCGATCGGGTCCTTCTGGGCTAGGGCGGCGTTGCCGAGGGTGAGGCCGAGCAGAGCGGCGAGGGCCAGCACTGCTCGGCCAAGCCCGCACCCGGGCGCGGCGTGCTTGCGCAACTTCGATCTCCCAACTTTTGAGAGAGAACGCAGGACCCGGCGGATCGCTCCGCCGGGTCCGCATCTTCAGCCGGTAAGTCGGTCAGTCCGGCAGGGCGAAGACGGTCAGGCTGCCGCCGAGCTGGGTGTAGTCGGACAGCGCCTTGTAGCCGCCGACCGCGCCGAGCCCCGCGGTGTCGACCGCCATCGAAGGATCGGCCTGCTCCACCCCCGGATGGACCGCGGCGTGCCATTCGCCCGCCACGTCCTCCCGGATCAGGCCGGCCGCGAGGCCGATCCCGGCCCAGCCACCGACACCCGAGAGCACGGCCACGTACTGCTTCCCCTCGTGCTCGTAGGTGTTGATGTTGCCGATGATGCCGGAGGGGGTGCGGAAGCTGTACAGCTCGTCCCCGGTCTCCATGTCCACCGCCTTCACGTGCCCCTCGAGGGTGCCGTAGAAGGCGATGTCGCCGGCCGTGGCGAGGGCGCCGCTCCAGACCGAGAAGCGCTCCGGGATCGACCACACGATCTCACCCTTGGCGGCATCCCAGGCGATGAAGGTGCCCATGTTCTCGTCGCCTTCCGGCGGGTACATCCGGACCGTGGCGCCGACGTAGGGCGAGCCTGCGGTGTACGAGACGTTGAACGGCTCGTAGTCCATGCAGACGTGGTTGGTCGGCACGTAGAACAGCTTGGTCTCCGGCGAGAAGGCGACTGGCTGCTGGTCCTTGGTTCCCAGCGCCGCCGGGCAAATGCCCTCGACGTTGACGTCCTCGCCCTGCTCCTGGGTGCTGTACTCCGCGACCACCTGCGGCCGCCCGGTCTCCATGTCGACCTCGGTCGCCCAGTTGACCGCCGGATCGTACTTCTCGGCGACCAGGAGCTCGCCGGTCTCGCGGTCGAGGGTGTAGGCGAAGCCGTTGCGGTCGAAGTTGACCAGGGCCTTCCGCATCTCGCCGTCGATCTCGATGTCTACGAGGACGTTCTCGTTGACGCCGTCGTAGTCCCACTCGTCGTGCGGCGTCTTCTGATAGAGCCACTTCGCCATGCCGGTGTCGGCGTCACGGGCGAAGATGGTCATCGAGTACTTGTTGTCGCCGGGGCGCTGGGCGGGATTCCAGGTCCCGGGGTTGCCGGTCCCGTAATAGATGAGGTTGAGCTCGGGGTCATAGGTGTACCAGCCCCAGGTGGTGCCGCCGCCGATCTGCCACTCGTCGCCTTCCCAGCTCTCGATGCCCTGGTTCGCCCCGATCGGCTCGCCCATGCTCGTGGTCTGCTCGGGGTCGACCAGCATCTCCTCGTCCGGGCCGGTCGAGTACGCCCGCCAGACCTGCTCGCCACTGTTGAGGTCGTAGGCGGTGAGGTGGCCGCGGACGCCGAACTCGCCGCCGCTGATCCCGACGTAGACCTTGTCCTTCACCACCAGCGGCGCCGCGGTCATGGTCTCGGCCTTGGTCGGATCGCCGTTCTTCGCGGTCCAGAGCTCCTTGCCGGTCTCGGCGTCGAGCGCGACCACGGTGGTGTCGGCCTGGGCCAGGATGATCTTGCCGTCGGCGTAGGCGACGCCGCGGTTGACCGTGTCGCAGCACATCACCGGGATCACGTCCGGATCCTGCACCGGCTCGTACTTCCAGATGACCCGCCCCGGCTCCTTCAGATCGAGCGCGTAGACGATGTTCGGGAACGGCGTGTGGATGTACATCACGTCGCCGATCACCAGCGGCCCGCCCTCGTGCCCGCGCAGGACGCCGGTCGAGAAGGTCCAGGCGACCTGGAGATCGCCGACGTTCTCCTTGTTGATCTGGTCGAGCTCGCTGTAGCGCGTGCCAGCGTAATCGCCGAGCTGCATTACCCAGTTGGCCGGATCCTGACTGAGTTGCTGCAACTCCTCGTTCGCCGATGCGGAAGCCGCGAGCCCGACCATGCCGACCGCCGCAGCGCTACCAAGAAGCCATGCCTTGCGCATTCCTACGTCTCCCGTCGCCCATGCTTGCGGAAGCCCTGATGCTCCCGCCGGTTGCTTCCTCAGCTCCCTTGCCGGACCTCCCGTCCTCGTGATCGCGGGGAAAGGAGGGCAACTTCTCGTGCGAATCCCTGACCGGGTCGCAACTTGTTCGGTAGACTATGCGGTGGCACCGTCGCCGGAACAAGAGGGCGAATCATGAACCTGCCAAGATCGGACCCCGCGCTCCCGTTCCACGCTAGTTGCGCGACCTCTGTTCGCGCTCTGGCTGCCTTCCTCGCGACTTGGCTGGCGGTGCTGCCTTGGGCCGGCCACGCCGCCGAACTGACGCGCAGCGAGCTCGAGACCCGCCTCGAGCAACGGACGTCGCTCGAGAAGGTGGATCTCTCGGGGCTGGATCTGGAAGGGCTCGCCTTCGCGCAGGCGAATCTCCGCGGCAGCAACCTGAAGCGCGCCAATCTCCGGAGCGCCGATCTCTCGGGCGCGACGCTCGATGTCGCGATCCTGCGCGAGGCGGAGCTGCAAGGCGCCAACCTCGAGGGCGCGAGCGCCTTCTCGGCGATCTTCGCCGACGCCGATCTCCGGGGCGCCAATCTGGAGGGCGCGGCTCTGGTCGCGAACTTCGAGAACGCGAACCTCGGAGGCGCCCGGCTCGCCGGCGCGAGGATGGCGGCCGACATGCAGAACCAGCCGATGGGGCTGATGCGGGTCCGGCTCTACAACGCCGACCTCGAGGGCGCCGATCTCGAGGGCGCGCGCCTCGGCTTCTGCATGGCCGAGTTCGCGGAGTTCCGGAACGCCAACCTCCGCAACACCGACTTCTCGATGTGCGACCTCGCAGGCGCGGATTTCCGCGGCGCCGATCTCGAAGGAGCCTCGTTCGCGGGCGCGGACATCCGCAAGGCCGACTTCCGCGCGACCAGGAACCTCGAGAAGGCGAGCGGGCTCGAGCGCACCATCGGCCGCGACCGGGCCTGGTTCGACTGAGGCGGGCTTGCGCCGGACACCCGGATGCCGGAGACCGCGGGCGATCAGCGGATCGGCGGGGCGAGCGCGTAGCTCGCGGCCCTGAGCGGGTCGATCGGCTGACCCGCGACGTGCAGCTCGAAGTGCAGATGCGGCCCGGTCGCGCGCCCGGTCCGGCCCACGCGCCCGATCATCTGACCCTTGCGCACCCGGCGCCCCGGGCCGATGCCGGAAGCGAACCGCGACAGGTGGGCGTAGACCGACTGCACGGAGCCGACGTGGTCGATCCGGACGTAGTTGCCGTAACCTCCGAGGCCCGGGTGGACCGCGACCACGGTGCCGTCGGCGGCAGCGCGCACCGGCGTGCCGGTCGGAGCCGCCCAGTCGATCCCCGCGTGGAAGGCCGGGCGCTTCAGGATCGGGTGGTGCTCCCGCCAGCCGAACCGCGAGCTCAGCCGGCCGCCTTCGAGCGGCTGGATGTCGATCAGCAGCGCGTCGTCCGGGGTCCAGCGCGCCTCGCGCCGGCTGTCGCTGCAGGCTGCGAGCAGCAGAAGGATCAGCATCGTCACCAGCGGCGGCCGGTCGGGCGTGGCGGGCATGGGCGTTCCCCCTTCGTTGCGCTCCCTCCCCCGCCTTCTGCCGGCGCGCGGCTGAGCCGAAGATGAACAAGTCGACGTCGTCCGCCAAGCTTGGCGCGGACCGTGCCGCGGCGCTAGCATGGCGGCGCGGTACGGGGGGAAGCATGGCGACGGTTCTGAAGCACGATCTCGAGCACGAGATGCACGCGCTCGGCGCGGCGGCGCGGGCGGCGGCGCGGGTGCTCGCGGTCACGCCGCGGGCGACGAAGGACCAGGCGCTGGTGGCCGGGGCGGCTGAGCTCCGGGCTCGGACGGACCGGCTCCTGGAAGCCAACGCCCGCGACATGGCCGCGGCGCGGGGCCGCGGGCTCGGCGCCGCCATGCTCGACCGGCTCGAGCTCGACCCGAAGCGGATCGAGGCGATGGCCGCGGGTCTCGAGGCGGTCGCCGCGCTGGCCGATCCGGTCGGCCAGGAGCTCGCCCGCTGGCAGCGCCCGAACGGCCTGGACATCGCGCGGGTCCGGGTGCCGCTCGGCGTGATCGGGATCATCTACGAGTCCCGTCCCAACGTCGCCGCGGACGCCGGCGCGCTCTGCCTCAAGGCCGGCAACGCCGCGATCCTGCGCGGCGGTTCAGAAAGCTTTCACTCCTCGCGGGCCATCCTCGACGCGCTCGGGGCCGGCCTGCGCGCGGCCGGGCTGCCGGAGACGGCGCTTCAGGCGGTGCCGACGGCCGACCGGTCGGCGGTCGGCGTGATGCTTGGGATGAGCGAGTTCATCGACGTGATCGTGCCGCGCGGCGGCCGTTCGCTGATCGAGCGGGTCCAGGACGAGAGCCGGATCCCGGTGCTCGCCCATCTGGAGGGGATCTGCCACGTCTACCTGCACGAGGCGGCCGACCCGGCGAAGGCGCGGGAGATCGTCCTGAACGCCAAGATGCGCCGGACCGGGATCTGCGGCGCCGCCGAGACCCTGCTGGTCGACCGGAAGGTCGCGGCCACGCTGCTGCCACCGGTCCTGGACGACCTGGCGGCCGCCGGGTGCGAGCTGCGTGGCGATGCGACCGTGCAGGAGATCGATCGCCGGGTGCGGCCGGCGACGGATCAGGACTGGCGCACGGAGTACCTGGATGCGGTCATCTCGATCGCGGCGGTCGACGGCATCGACGACGCGATCCGCCACATCGCCACGCACGGCTCGAGCCACACCGAAAGCATCGTCACGGAGGACCGTGCGGTGGCGGAGCGCTTCCTCGCCGAGGTGGACAGCGCGATCGTCATGCACAACGCGTCGACCCAGTTCGCCGACGGCGGCGAGTTCGGCATGGGCGCCGAGGTCGGCATCTCCACCGGGCGCCTGCACGCCCGCGGCCCGGTCGGGGTCGAGCAGCTGACCAGCTTCAAGTATCTGGTCCGGGGCTCGGGGCAGATCCGGCCGGGATGATCGCGCCACGGCCGGTGGTCCGGATCAACCGGCCGCTCCCGCTGGTCGGCGGGCGCGCCTGGTGCCGACGAGCGCCCCAAGGAGGCGAAGGCGACAGGCCTTCCGGGAAGACGCCCCGGGCAGCGGGTTGCGGCAGGCGCTCCCCGCGCGCGGGCCTCCGGGTCGGGCTGCTCGGCGGCTCGTTCAACCCGGCGCACGCCGGGCACCGCGCGGTCAGCATCGAGGCGCTCCGCCGGCTCCGCCTCGACCGCGTGCTCTGGCTGGTTTCGCCGCAGAACCCGTTGAAGCCGACGCGGGGCATGGCGGCGTTCAGGGAACGCTTCGCCTCCGCATGCGACATCGCCCGCCACCCGCGCATCGAGGTCTCGGACCTCGAGCAGCGCGCGGGGATGCGCTTCACCGTCGACACGATCCGGCATCTGCAGCGCGACCGTCGCAATCGTTACGTATGGTTGATCGGCGCGGACAACATGATCCAGCTGCCGCAGTGGAAGGGCTGGCAGGAGATCATGGAGCGGGTGCCCATTGCCGTGTTCGACCGGGAGCCATATGTTTATCGGGCCCTCGCCGGCGAGGTGGCGCAGCGTTTCGCGGCAGCGCGCCTGCCGGAGGAGGGGGCCACGATCCTGGCCGACGCCGATCCGCCGGCCTGGACTTATGTGCGCTTCCGTCGGCACCCGGTGTCGAGCACGGCACTCCGCCGACGCCAAGCGGAGGATGAGGAGGAAGCAGCATTCTAGCGCCCGTTGAGACCACTCGTCCCTCGAGTCACGAAACGTTGCAGCTGATCGAAGCGACCCTCGCCGACTCCAAGGCGATCGATCCCGTCACCATCGATCTCTCCGGCAAGACCAGCATCGCGGATGCCATGGTCATCGCGACCGGCAGCTCCAGGCGGCACATCGCGTCCATGGCCGACCAGATCCTGCGCCGTCTCAAGCAGGAGGGAATCGGCGGGCTCGGCAGCGAGGGCGGCCAGGAAGCCGACTGGGTGCTGATCGACGCCGGCGACGTGATCGTCCACCTGTTCAAGGACGAGACGCGTCGGACCTACGACCTCGAGAAGCTCTGGGGCGAGGCCCTGCCCGCGGCGACGCTCTCGGCCTGATCCGCCGCGCCGCGGCAGGTGGGGGATGCAGGTAACCATCGCGGCGGTCGGACGGGATCGGACCGGCGCTCACCGCGCCCTGTACGAGCTGTACTGCCGCCGCTGCCCCTGGCGGATCGGGCTGGTCGAGGTCCCCCTGCCATCGGTTGCGGACGTCGCGCGCCGCCGGGCCATGGAAGCTGCCCGGCTCGCCCGGGCGGTGGCGGGCGCCGAGGCGGTCGTCGCCCTGGACGAGGGGGGGGCGCCGCTCGGCAGCGAAGCCTTCGCAGCGACCATCGGCTCCTGGCGCGAGCAGGGGCTGAGCCGGATCGGGTTTCTGATCGGCGGCCCGGACGGCCTGGACCCCGAAGGGCTCCCGCCGCTCGACCTCAGGCTCGCCTTCGGGCCGATGACCTGGCCGCACCAGCTGGTCCGGGTGATGCTCGCGGAGCAGCTCTACCGCGCCTCGACCATCCTCGCCGGCCACCCGTACCACCGCGGCTGAGCGAGCGCTCCGGCGGCCGGACGACCGCCCTCAGTGGAGGCGCATGATCGCGCTGGCGTGGCGGTAGCGGCTGGGCTTGACCAGCTTGGCGCTGGCGATCTTGACGCTGTGCAGGCGGCCGTCGAGCGAGCTTTCCCAGAAGTCGAGGAAGCGCTGGAGCACCGGGAACCGGGGCGCGATGTCCAGGTCCTGCCAGACATAGGTCTGCAGCAGGCTCGGATGGTCCGGCAGATGGTACAGGATTTCGGCGGTGGTCAACCGGTAGTCCTTGACCAGAAGTCTCATGTCCTGCATGCGCTCTTCCTCCTGCTTCGGCGGCCCGCCCTCACACGTCTGTCTTCGATGGCACCCCGATGATTGTCGGCCGGGAGTTCGTGGCCCGGCCACCTGATGATGACGATCCTGAAGGATTGTAGTTCCGCGGCCGGGAATGCGAAGCCGAAATCGGCGGGACGCCGCCGGAATGGCATCCCGACGTATCCGGGTGTCCCCATCATCGCCCGAGGCTGGCGTCGAAGCGAGAGCAGCCCCCGGCCGGATGGGATCGCCTGCCGGCGAGCCGCGTCGGGAGAGGGCCGCCCTGCTCCGTCGAGATAGAGCGGTCACCTCGATCGGCGGCGTTCGCACGACCGCGGTGGTTCCGTTCGATCGAGAGTTGCTCTAGGAGGCTCTCTTTGGCCGCTCGAGGCGGGAGGGCGCCTCCAGCGCCCGCGCGCTCCGGAGACTCGCGCAACCATGAAGCTGGGCCCGCTGTCCGTCATCCTCGTCACCGTGGCCGCACGGGCCGCCGCGGCCGCGGCGCCTGAGCTCGGTCTGCCCCTTGCCTGCCGCCCGGGCGAGGACTGCTGGCCGATCCGCTACGTGGACCACGATCCCGGCCCCGGGGAACGGGACTACCGCTGCGGCGAGCAGACCGGCGACGGTCATGACGGCACCGACGTCGCGATCCGCGACCTGGCGGCGATGGCCGAGGGGGTGCCCGTCCTGACGGTCGCGCCGGGGGTGGTGCGGGCGGTGCGCGACGGGGAGCCCGACCAGAACGTCGTGGAAAGGGGCGAAGCGGCGCTGCAGGGACGGGACTGCGGCAACGGGGTCCGGATCGACCACGGCGAGGGCTGGATCAGCCAGGTCTGCCACCTCCGCCGCGGCAGCGTCCGGGTGCTCGAGGGCGACCGGGTCGAGCGGGGCGATCCGCTCGGCCTGGTAGGCCTCTCGGGCGCGACGAGCTTTCCCCACGTCCATCTCACCGTCGAGCAGGAGGGGCGGACCGTCGATCCCTTCCTCGGCGGCGCCGATCCTGAAGACTGCGGCGCGAGCGCCGAGCCGCTCTGGCGCGCGGACGTGCTCGAGGACCTGACCTACGAGCCGGTCGTCCTGCACGCCGCCGGCTTCGCCGGCGCCGCGCCCGAGGCGGACGACCTCCGTCGCGGCTGGCACCGCGGGACGGAGCTGCCGGTCACCAGCCCGGCGCTGGTGTTCTGGGTCGACGGCTTCTGGGTCCGCGCCGGCGATCGCCTGAGCTTCGAGGTCGTCCGCCCCGACGGCAGCGTGCTGGTCGACGACGAAAGCGTCATCGACGACGACCACCGGCGGTACTTCGCCTTCGCCGGCCGGCGGCGCCCGGACGGGCCCTGGCCCGCCGGCCGGTATCGCGGGCGGGTCGTGCTCGAGCGGGAATCGGCAAGCGGCGAACCGGTCCGGACCAGCCTGGCGCGCGAGGTCGTGCTGCGCTGAGCCGTCCGGAGCAGACTCCGGCGGCCGGCCCTCGGGAGACCGCGCTCGTCGTAGAGGAACTCTGGGGGCGTGACGTCGTCGCGCCACTCGCACGTCGACGCCCTCTCGGCGATGGCCAGCAGGTCGGCCACCAGCTGCTCCTTGTCCTTCTTGCGCTTCTCCCACTCGAGGTGCGGGAGCTGGCGGGCGAGCTCGTGCGCTGCGGCGCTCTTGATGTTCAGGCTCATGGTCCGGGACCCGAGGTAGAACGCCATGGTCGCAGCCTTCCGGGCCCGGTCCCTCCCGGCCAACTACCGGGCCCGGTCCCTGCCGGTCAAGCGCGTCACGCAGCGCGTCCCCCGGTCGCGGTCGCGGCCGCCTGCAGGGCCTGATCGAGATCGCGGATGATGTCCTTGACGCTCTCGATCCCGACCGACAGCCGGATCACCTCGGGACCGGCGCCGGCGGCCCG
>DASUSF010000075.1:0-4092 GCA_036375275.1 Geminicoccaceae bacterium
ATGGGGTCCGGGGCGCGCCGCCAGCCAAACCCGGCCGCGCCCCCTCATCACCATATATAGAGGCCACGGCCGTTTGGCAAACATCATGGTGTGTTTCCGGGTCCTCCCCAGCGCCCTCCACCGGAAGTTTTTCCAGGTCGCGCCGGCGCCGGCGCTCCGGCCTGATGGAGATGGAGCCCCGGGAGGCCGGGCGCGCGGTGGAGGCGCCGGCGCTCCGCCCTCCAGTTGAGGCGCGCCTCAATCGCTGGAGTTGGAACGGAACCGGAACGGGATTGGGGCTTATCCACAGGGTGTGGGCGCCTCTGAGGTGTTGGGCTTTCCGTCCCATCGAGCCGGGGGTGGACGCCGCCACGGTCGCATGCTCAGGTCGCGGCGAAGGGAGGGTGGCGATGGCGCTTCTGTTCATCAGCCCGGACGATCCGGCCGAGCTCTGGCGGGACGAGCTGACCCGGCGGATGCCGGAGCTGGACGTCCGGATCTGGCCCGAGACGGGCCCGCCTGAGGACGTCGAGGTGGCGCTGGTCTGGCGGCCGCCCGCCGGCGCGCTTCGGGCGTTGCCGAACCTGAAGGCGATCCTCTCGCTCGGCGCCGGCATCGACGGCCTGATCGCCGATCCGACGCTGCCCGACGTGCCGGTCGCGAAGATGGTCGACCCGTCGTTGACCCGGACCATGAGCGAGTACGTCCTGGCCACCGTGCTCCGGCACCACCGCGGCCTCGACCGCTTCGAGCGCGCCCAGCGGGAGCGGCGCTGGGACTACGCCTTTCCGCCGCAGGCGAGCGAGCGCCGGGTCGGGATCATGGGACAGGGCGAGCTCGGCAGCGACGCCGCGCGGGTGCTCCGCGCGCACGGCTTCCAGGTCGCGGGCTGGAGCCGGACGCCCAAGGAGATCGAGGGCGTCGACAGCTTCGCGGGCGACGACGGGCTCGGCCCCTTCCTCGCCAGGACCGACATCCTGGTCTGCCTGCTGCCGCTGACCGCCAGCACCCGCGGGATCCTCGGCCGCGCGACCTTCGAGCGGCTGCCGGACCACGCGTACGTGATCAACGCGGCGCGGGGCGCGCACCTGGTCGACGACGAGCTGATCGCGGCGCTGGACGGAGGCCGGCTCGCCGGCGCCACGCTCGACGTCTTCCACGAGGAGCCGCTGCCCGGGACGAGCCCCCTCTGGGCGCATCCGAAGGTCCTGATCACGCCCCACGTCGCGAGCTACTGCGTGCCGTCGAGCGCTGCGGAAGGGGTGATCGACAACGTCCGCCGGGCGCTCGCCGGGCGCCCGCTCGACCACCAGGTCGACCGCTCGCGCGGCTATTGAGGCGGTCTGGCCGGACCACGTTGGCGGAATGTCCTTCACCCTGACCATCGCCGCCCTGCTGCCGGCGCTGCTCCTGGTCTGGTACCTGATCCGGCGCGACCTTTATCCTGAGCCGGCCCCGGTCCTGCTCGGTACCTTCGTCCTCGGCGGGCTCGCGATGCTGCCGGCGGGGGCGGCGGTCGAGGGGGTGAGGGGACCGCTCCTCGGCGGAGTCGAGGCGGTGCCGATCGCCGCCCTGATCTATGCCTTCGTCATCATCGCGCCGCTCGAGGAGCTGGCGAAGCTCGGGGTGCTCGCGGGCTTCGCCGGGCGGCGGACGGTGTTCAACGAGCCGATGGACGGGCTGATCTACGGCGGCGTCGCGGGCCTCGGCTTCGCCGCCGCCGAGAACGTCGCCTACGTCACCATGGGCGGGCTCGAGCTCGCGATGCTGCGCGCGGTCACCGCGGTCCCGATGCACGCCGCGACCGGCGTCGTGATGGGCTTCTTCTATGGCTTCGCGCGGTTCGTGCCCGAGCGCCGGCCGGCGCTCCTCCTGTACGCGGTGCTGGTGCCGATCGCCCTGCACGGCGCGTACAACTTCCCCCTGATCCTCGACGAGATCCTGGCCGGGCTCGGCCGGCACGCTCCGTGGCTGCCGCCGATCGCGATCGCGGCCCTGGCCTTCCAGATCGGCCTCGCCCTGGCCCTGCTCCGGCGGGTCCGCCTGAGCCAACGCGCCGGCCACCATGAAGCCGCGATCGATGCCGACTTCCCGTCCCAGCACCGGCCATTCCAGCGCTTCTCCCGCTCGCGCCACCTCAAAGGTCCGGCGGCGGTGGTGATCGGCGGCGTCCTGGTCTGGCTGACCGGGAGCGCCGTGCTGACCCTCGCCGTCGGCAGCCTCGGCGAATGGCTCGACGCCGACTCCGGCTCGCCGGTCGGGCGTGCCCGCGCGAGCGCCGAGGAGATCCTGGAGGGGC
This sequence comes from Geminicoccaceae bacterium, assembly GCA_036375275.1. GTDB lineage: Bacteria > Pseudomonadota > Alphaproteobacteria > Geminicoccales > Geminicoccaceae > DASUSF01. Next base: position 2,279 of record DASUSF010000075.1, read on the forward strand.
TGACCGCGCCGGAGGCCGCGACGACCGCGGTGCTCCTGGTCGCGGCCTTGGCCTTCGGCCTCTGGCTGTTCGGTCGCGGCATCGTCTGGCTCAACCGCCACGACCGGGAGGATGGCGTGGACGGCGCGCCGCCAGCGAGGCCGGTCGGATGAGCCAGCGCCTTCGCCCGGGCCTCGGCTGCGGGATCGCCCTGGTCATCGGGGTGATGGCGCCGGCCGGCGCCGACGAGCCGTTCGTCGACGCCCGGACCCAGGCCCTCGAAGGCAGCCTCTACGGCGCGCGCACGCGCCTTCACGAGGCGCCGCGCGGCACGCATGGCGATCTCGACCGGATCGAGCGGGAGCTCCGCTCGCTCCAGATCCGCCCGTCGGAGCGGGACGTCGAGGTGGAGCGTCTGGAGCGGGCGCTGACCGACCTCGAGCGCGACGCCGACCGGCTGGAGCGACGGCTCCGGCTCGAGCGAAGCGTCCGGGCGCTTCGGGCGAACCCCGCGCGGCTCGCGCCGCCCGACGCCTACCGCCCGCCGTACCCGGGCGACATCCGCGGCACCGAGCGCCTGATCGGGGTCGGCAAGCAGGTGGTCCTGGTCCAGCGCGCGCTGCGGAACACCGCGCGCGAGCTGGCGCTCGCCCGTCACGCCGCGGCAGGGCGCTACCTCGCGGAAGCGGAAGGTGGCCTCGCCCGGCTGGAGCGTTTCGCCGGGGCCGATCCGAACGTCGCCGCGCTCCGGCACGAGGCCGCCCGGCTGCGGGAGCGGCTCGGGCCCCGCTGATCAGGCGGAAGGGGCGAAGCCTGCCATGCGCTCGAGCTTGAGCAGCGCCATCAGGCCGTGCTGCACGTTGTCGACCCGGATCGTGTTGTCGTAGGCCTCGGTCCGGACCCCGCCCCGCACCCGCTCCCGCTTCCGGACGTAGAACAGGTCGACCTCGTCCTTGAACTGGAGCTGGCGGAGGCTCCGGATCGCGCGCCAGATGGTCCGCCGGTAGAGGGCAGCCCGCACGTCGTCGCCGGCCACCTCGGCGAGCGCGAGCGCGTCCGCGAGGCCCTCCAGATAGACGCCGGTCGAGGACGCGTGCGGCGGCCCGAGCTCCGGGCGCGCCGGGTCGTGGAACCGGCCGGCGAGGTCGGGGCAGGGGACCCGGTCCCACTGCTGGAACAGGGCCAGCCAGTCGTTCATCTCGAACACCCAGTCGCGCAGCCACGCTTCGCCCGTGATCTCGAGCAGCCGGGCCGCGGCCTGGCTGTGCCAGGGGATGAACGCCGGGTTGCGGTTCCGAAGGTGCCAGCCCTGGTACCAGCGGACGCTCTCGAGGCAGGGCCCGAGCAGCGCCGGGTCGGGGCGCCGGCGGAGGCGCTCGGCGAGAAACAGGAGCGCCTCGCCGGGGTAGAAGTTCTGGTTGTCGTTCCGCTCCGCTGGCTCGTGGAAGGTGTGAAAGCTGCCGTCCGGCTGGCGGAGCGCCATGACCCCCGCTTCGAGCCGCTCCAGCACGGGTCGGAACCTCTCGCCGAACGGCGCTTCCAGGATCGCGAGGGCGGCGAGAGCCGCGGCGCCGAGCTTGGCCGAGCCGCCGAACGCGATGGTCCCGATCTCGCCCGCAGGCCGGTAGAAGCGGTCCAGGTTCCGGGCGAGGTTCGCTTCCGCGCGCTCGAGGTCGCCCGCCCGCCCGGTCCTGGCCGCGATCCGGATCAGGCAGAGCGTCGCCATGAACTGGCGGATCGTGTTGTCGGCGGACGACTCCTCGCCCCGGCTCGGCCAGTACTTGTAGGTCATCCGGCCGTCGCCATGCAGGTTCGCCCGCATCCAGCCGGACATG
>DASUSF010000076.1:0-2448 GCA_036375275.1 Geminicoccaceae bacterium
AGACGTCGATCGCGACCCCGATCCCGCCCTGGTTCTCCGGGTCGAGGCGCTCGCAGAGGTCGAGCGCATGGGACAGCAGGTTCACGCAGCAACGGTCGGCCGCGTACATCGGGTGCAGAGGCTCGATCGCCAGCGGCACAGCGGCGGCGCGTGCGTGCGGCAGGATGGCGGCGAAGCCGTCCTCGACCTGCCGCCACGCGCCCCAGAGGTCCTTCGAGCCGCCCGGGAGGCCGCCCGCGAGCATCACGAGGCACTCGGCGTCGAGCTGCGCCGCCTCGTCGATCGCGCGGCGGTTGTCGTCGATGGCCGCGCGCCGGCCGGCGTCGTCCGGAGCCGTGAGCAGGCCGCCCCGGCAGAGGCCGCTGACCCGGAGCCCGGCGTCCCGGATCAGCCGCGCCGCGGTGCCGGTGCCGGTGACCTGGAGCTGGTCGCGCCACGGCGCAATGCCGCCGAACCCGTGGCGGGCGCAGCCGTCGACGATCTCGGGCAGCCGCCAGCGCTCGCGGACCGTCGCGCCGTTGAGGGAGAGAAGATCGAGCCGATCGGCGAGGTCACGCATCACACCCACCCGCTGGAGTCGGGCCACCGTTCCGGCGCCCGGGCTCGAGCACGGCCGCGGTCCGGATGATGTCATGCCAGCCCGAGCGACGGAACATTCGCGGCGAGCCGGCGCATGGTTCGGGCAGCGTCGAACGCGGCGCGGGTCGGGCCGGTGCCGGCAGCGCGCGAACCGGGATCGTCCGGCTGGTCGCCGTGCGTTCGGCTCAGCGGCCGCCTGCCGCAGCCGCGTGGCCGACCATCTGGAAGGCGCCAGCGGCGAGCCGTGCCTTCAGGTGGTCAGCCAGACGCAGCGTCAGCGCGACGATCGAGAGGGTCGGATTGGCGAACCCGCCGGTCACGAACACGCTGCTGCCGGCGACGAAGAGATTCGGGCAGCCGTGGACCCGCTGGTTGCGGTCGACCACGCCCTCCCGCGGGTCGTCCGCCATGCGCGTCGTGCCGAGGTGGTGATTGTTGCCGGCGAGGTAGGGATCCCAGCCGCTCTCCTCGCGCAGCCACTCGGCGACCTGGACACGCCCGATCCCGAGCCGGCCGAACTCCTCGGCGATGGTCTGGATCATGACCGCGGCGGTGCGCCGGTCGGTCTCGCTGAGGCGCCAGTCCAGGACCACCCGGCGCAGGCCGAGTGGATCGCGCTCGTCGCCGAGCCGGACGCGGCTGTCCGGGTTCGGGACCTGCTCCGCGATCGCCGACACGTAGATGGTCGGATCGTACCGCTCCCAGAGCCCCATCACGGCGCCGTCGAGGTCCTCCAGCACCCTGACGATGTGCCACCCGAGGCCGTCGGGCAGCTTCTCGCGGCCCTGCAGCGATTCCTTGATCTCGTGCAGCGCGACGTAGCCGGGCGCGCGCGGCCGGACGTAGGTCCGCTCGCCGAAGACGGTCGCGATGTTGCCGATCTCCCGCTCCCGCATCAGGCGGTCGCCCGGGGCCATCCAGTGGCGGACATGGCGGCCGATCTTCGGGTGGACGAACTCCTGGTAGGCCCGCTCCCAGTCCGCCGCGAGCGGCTGCACCGAGCCGAGCGTGAGGGCGGTGTGCTCGGTGAAGTAGCGGCCGACCAGATCGTGCCGGTTGCCGATCCCACCCGGGGCGTCCCGATCGGAGGCCAGCAGCATCCGGGCGTTCTCGATTCCGCCGAGCGCCAGAACGTAGGCGCGGGCCTGGACGCGGATCCGCTGTCCCGCGCGGTCCACCACCTCGAAGGCGGCGACCGGGCCATGGGGCTCGGTGAGCCTGATCTCGACCAGACTGGCGTACAGGAGCAGATCGACGTCCCCGGCCCGCTCGAGGTCGGCGAGGTACTTGGCGCCGAGCGGGGTCGGCGGCGAGCTGTAGCGGAAGCTCCGGTGCTCCAGCTTGTCCTCGTCGAGCGCGATCAGGCCGGGCTCGGGCGCGCCGAGCGAGCGCGGCTCGAAGTCCATCGGGCCGAGATCCAGGATGTCGTGCGCGCGCTCGAGGTGCGGCTCGAGGGCGCTCCGGTCGATCGGCCAGCCGCTGCCCTCGATCCACGGGCGGCGCTCGAAGTCCCTCTGGTCGAGCAGGGTGCACTGCCCGCCCCAGTGGTTGGTCGACCCGCCGAGGAACCGCAGCCGGCACACGTCCAGGTCGAAGTACTCGCGGCCGGTGACGCGCCCGGCGTAGAGGTCCTGGATGTCCTGCTCGAACTCCAGCCCGCCACTCTCGAGCACCGCGACCTTCAACCCCTGGTCGGCGAGGGCCAGAGCCAGCGTGATCCCGGCGGCGCCCGCCCCGGCAATGGCGACGTCGCACGTGATCCCGGGGGCTGCGCTCGAGTTCAGTACGCTGAGCATGATGGAATCCCGAATCGCTGCCGCCGGATCCCTCGCCTCATCTTGCTCAAGCCTCTCCACGACTTCAGCTTCG
>DASUSF010000077.1:0-11666 GCA_036375275.1 Geminicoccaceae bacterium
AGGTGTTGTAGCGGAGCTGGAGGCTGAGCGGGTTGTCGGGGCCGTGGCCGGCTTCGGCGAGCAGCGCCCGCGCCTGCAGGACCCGCTCCTCCATCGGCGTGCCCTTCCACGCGACGAAGCTCGGCTCGCCGTATTGTCCGGTGCCGGGCGGGACGAAGCTGTAGCCGGGGAGCTCGCCGGTCTTCAACACCTTGTCGGTGATCGCCCTCCGGTCGATGACCATGGCCAGCGCGCGGCGGAGCCTGGGGTCGTCGAACGGCGCCTGCCGGGTGTTGAACGCGTAGTAGTAGATGCCGAGCCAGGGGTGGATCCGGGTCTCGTCCGGCAGGTTCTCACGCAGCCAGTCGATCTGCTCGGAGGCGAAGTCGTACTGGACGTCGACCTCGCCAGCCCGGAAGCGCTTGGTCGCGGCGTTCCGCTCCTCGGCGGGATAGTAGGTGACGGTGTCGATCGCGACGTTCGAGGCGTCGTAGAAGCTCGGGTTCTTCTTTGCGACCACCTGCGTGTTGGGGGTCCATTCCTCGACCACGTACGGCCCGTTGGCGACGATGTTGCCGGGCTTGATCCAGTCGTCCCCAAGCTCCTCGACCTTGTGCATCGGCACCGGGAACGCCGTGTAGTGGGTGAGCTGCTCGATGAAGTACGAGGTCGGGCTCTCGAGGGTGACCTCGAGGGTCCGCTCGTCCAGAGCGCGCACGCCGAGCTGCTCCATGCTCTCCAAGGCGCCCTCGTTGATCGCCTGGGCGTTCCTGATCGGATAGAGGATCGAGGCGTACTTCGCCGCCGTCTCGGGCGCCAGGATGCGCCGGAGCGCGAAGACGAAGTCCTCCGCCGTCACCGGCTCGCCGTCCGACCAGCTGTGGTCGCGGAGCCTGAAGGTGTAGACGGTGCCGTCATCCGAGAGCTCCCAGCGTTCCGCCGCCCCGGGAATCACGCTGCCGTCCGCCGCCTCCGTGGTCAGGCCGAGGAACATGTCGCCGATGATCCGGTTCTCCCAGACCCCGGAGGCGTGGTGCGGATCGAGCGTGTCGGGCTCGCCGGAGTTGGCGATCCTGAGCTCGGATGCGGCGCCGGCGTGGGCGGCCAGCGCGAACGCCGAAGCGGCGGTCACCGCCCTGAGCAGGCGCCGGATCTGGGACGTCATCGGACCCTCCCGTTCGCTGGATCGTGCGGCCGGCGAGGCCGGCTCCTGTGCAGACCGTATCACGCGGCGGACCCGGCACAACCGGGAAGGGGGGTCGCGGCGTGGGGGCAAAGAAGGCTTGACGCGGGTGCGCGAGCATGTATTTAACATGCATGTTAATTAACAAGCAGGTTCGATGCAGACCGACTCCCTGAGCGCCACCTTCACCGCGCTCGCCGATCCGACCCGGCGCGCGATCCTGGCCCGTCTGGCTCAGGGCGAGGCCTCGGTCGGCGAGCTGGCGGCGCCGTTTTCCATGTCCCTGCCCGCGATCTCGAGGCACCTGAAGGTGCTGGAGCGGGCCGCGCTGATCACCCGCGAGAAGGATGCGCAATGGCGGCGCTGCCGGCTCCGGGGCGAGGGCTTCCGGAGCGCCGCCGGCTGGCTCGCCGGGTACGAACGCTTCTGGACCGACAGTCTCGAGCGGCTCGACCGGTTCCTCGAAGACGAGGCGGCGGCCGATGACCGCGATCCTCCCGATGATCCCCCCGACCATCCTGACGCCGAGGAGGCTGACCCCGATGACCATCAACGTGCCCGGAATGAGGAGCCGCGCGACGCCGGTGGATGAGGCGCGGGTGCTCCGGCTGCGCCGCACCTTCCAGGCCTCCCGCGAGCGGGTGTTCCGCGCGTTCACCGACCCGGAGCGGCTCGCCGGCTGGTGGGGCCGAAGGGGATGTCCGCCCCGGTCTGCGAGCTCGATGTCCGGCCGGGCGGCCGCTGGCTCACCACCATGCGGGCCGAGGACGGCAGCGAGTTCACGGTGAGCGGCGTCTACCGCGAGATCGATCCGCCGTCGCGCCTGGTCTTCACCTGGGCGTGGCGGCAGGACGACGGCAGCCGCGGCCACGAGACGCTGGTGACCCTCGAGTTCCTGGACCGGGGGGAGGCGAGCGAGCTGGTGCTGACGCAGGAGGTCTTCCAGGACGAGGATGCCCGCGACAAGCACGCGAGCGGCTGGGCCAGCGCGCTCGACTGCCTCGAGGAGGCGCTGGCGGTGGACGCCGCCGCATGAAGGTCAGAACCGCTCCGTCTCGGACGAAGCGGCCTCCTCGGGACCATGACCGCCGGCAGGCGATCGCGTCCAGCCGGATGGTGCTCTAGGCTCCGCGCTCCATCATGTGGAGCCGCCGCCTTGACCTTCGACCAGGCGTTCCTCTTCGGGCTGCTCGCGGCTCTCTTCGCCCTCCTGATCTGGGGCCGGTGGCGCTACGACCTGGTCGCGTTCGGCGCACTGGTGGTCGCGGTGCTGGCCGGGGTCGTCCCGGCCGACGGCGCGTTCGCCGGCTTCGGCCACCCGGCGGTGGTGATCATCGCCCTGGTCCTGATCGTCAGCCGCGGCCTCGCCAACTCCGGTGCGGTCGATCTCATCGCGAGCCGGGTGGTCGACGCCGGCCACGGCCTGTTCGGCCACATCCTCAAGATGTCGGGGATCGCCGCCGGCCTCTCGGCGGTCATGAACAACGTCGCCGCCCTCGCGCTGCTGATGCCGGTCGACCTCCAGGCGGCCAAGAGCGCCGGGCGCAGCCCCGCCCTGACGCTGATGCCGCTCTCCTTCGCCTCGATCCTCGGCGGCCTCGTCACCCTGATCGGGACGCCCCCGAACATCATCATCGCCCAGTTCCGCGAGGACGCTCTCGGCGAGCCGTTCCGGATGTTCGACTTCACCGCGGTGGGCGCGGTCTGCGCCGGCGCCGGGATCGCCTTCATCACCCTCGTCGGCTGGCGCCTGATCCCCGCGGCGCGCCGCGAGCGCGACGTCCCGGGCGAGCTGTTCGAGCTCGAGAGCTACGTCGCCGAGCTCAAGGTCACGGACAGCTCGAAGGCGGTCGGGCAGAAGGTCTCGGACCTCGACGGGACGGTCCGCGAGCACGACGCTCTGATCCTCGGCGTCGTCCGCTACGGCCAGCGCATGGGCGGCAACGCCCGCCGGGTGGTGATCGAGGCGGACGACGTCCTGGTCGTCCAGGGCGGGCCGGAGGCGCTGGACCGGCTGGTCGCAAGCCTCGGGCTGGACTACCCGGGCGCCGAACAGGAGGACGGCCCCCTTCGCCGGCAGGATCTCGAGCTGATGGAGGTGGTGGTCCCGAACGGCGCGCTGATCGAGAACCGTTCGGCCGCCGGCCTCGGTCTGCTCGAGCGGCACGCGGTGGCGCTTCTCGGCGTCTCGCGTCAGGGGCAGCGCTTCCGTCAGCGGGTCGGCGACCTCACCATCCGGGCCGGCGACATCCTGCTCCTGCTCGGACCCGCCGAGCGTCTGCCCGCGATCGCCCAGTGGCTCGGCGCCTTCCAGCTCGCCGCGCGCGGCCTGCAGGTGGCGCAGCCGCGCCAGGCGGGCCTCGCGGTGCTGATCTTCGCGAGCGCCATCCTGCTCGCCAGCCTCGGCATCGTGCCGCTCGCGGCGGCGCTCGCCGGCGTGGTCGTGCTCATGGTGGTGGTCGGTATCGTCCAGCTCCGTCAGGCCTACGAGAGCGTGGAATGGCCGGTGATCGTGCTGCTCGCGTCGCTGATCCCGATCGGCCACGCGATGGAGGCCAGCGGCGGCACCGCCCTGATCGCCGATGCCATCCTCGCCGCGGCGTCCGGCTACGGCCCGGTGGTGGTCCTGACCGTCCTGCTGGTCGCGACCATGACCCTTTCCGACGTCCTCAACAACACGGCGACGGCGGTCATCGCCGCGCCGATCGCGCTCGACATCGCGGGCCGGCTCGCCGTCAGCCCGGATCCGTTCCTGATGGCGGTGGCCGTCGGCGCGTCCTGCGCCTTCCTGACCCCGATCGGGCACAAGAACAACACGCTGATCATGGGCCCCGGCGGCTATGCCTTCGGCGACTACTGGCGGATGGGGCTGCCGCTCGAGATCCTGGTCGTCGCCGTCGCGGTGCCGGCGATCCTCCTGGTCTGGCCGCTATGAGCGGCTATGCTCGGCGCCGGAACAGGAAGGGGGTGCGCGATGCCAGCTCCACCGGTGCCGCGGGGCGGGATCGAGATCGTCGACGCCCACCAGCACTTCTGGGACCTCGAGCGCAACCGCCTGCCCTGGCTGCAGGACGAGCCGCCGATCCCGTTCCGCTACGGTGACTACCGTGCGCTCCGGCGAAGCTACCTGCCGGACGACTACCGGCGGGATGCCGCCGGCCACCGCGTCGTCCAGACCGTCTACGTCGAGACCGAGTGGGACCCCTCGGATCCGATCGGCGAGACCCGCTGGGTGCACGACCTCCATGCCCGAACCGGGCGCCCCGACGCGGTGGTGGCGCAGGCCTGGCTGGATCGCGACGACGTCGAGGAGGTGCTCGCGGCGCAGAGCGGCTTTCCGCTGGTCCGGGGGATCCGCCACAAGCCGGCGGCGGCCGCTTCGCCGGGCGAGGCGCGCCGCGGCGCCCCGGGCTCCATGGACGATCCGGCATGGCGCCGCGGCTTCGAGCTGCTCCGCCGGTTCGATCTCTCGTTCGACCTGCAGGTGCCGTGGTGGCACCTCGACCAGGCGCGCGACCTCGCGTTCGACGTCCCGGACACCCCGATCATCCTGAACCACACCGGTCTGCCCGCGGACCGGAGCGCCGCCGGCCTCGCCGCCTGGCGCGCGGCGCTCGCAGAGCTCGCCCGAGCGCCCAACGCCGCGCTCAAGATCTCCGGGCTCGGCCGGCCCGGGCTACCCTGGACGGTCGAGGACAACGGGCCGGTGGTGCGCGACGCGATCCGGATCTTCGGCGCCAGCCGCTGCATGTTCGCGAGCAACTTCCCGGTCGACTCGCTGTGCGCCGACTTCGACACGATCTGGCGGGGCTTCGACACGATCACGCGCGACCTCAGCGAGCCGGAGCGCCGGGCGCTGTTCGCCGGCAACGCCCGCCGCCTCTACCGTCTGAACCCTTAGAGCCGCTCCGGCCGGAGGGATCGCCTGTTAGCGATCGCCATCAAACGGAGCTGGTCCACCCGCTGAGCTGGAGCCACTCGGCGCGAGCGGCGCGGCGCGTCACGGTGGCTGCATCTGATCGAGAAGCGCGCTAGAGCAGTTTCCGATGAGCCAGAACCGCATCGAAGCGCGACGCCCTTCCGCTCATCGGAAGAAAATTGCTCTACCTCAGGAGATCAGAGCGGTTTCACCCGATCGGAACCGCCTGCAGGCGGTTCCATCTCGGGATCCGCCCTAGCCGCGGAACTCGTCGTCGTAGAACGACAAGACTCGGTCGCCGATCGCGCCGATGCTGTCGGGATCGCCCTCGCCGAGCACCACGAAGCCGACGCCGTCGGAGACCCAGAAGCGGGCCGCCACGTCGCCGAGGTCGCGGGAACCGGGTCCGTCGACGTCGCCGCTCTCATGCGGCCAGAACACCACGGTCAGGTCCCGGCCGCCGTCGTCTTCGAAGAAGAAGAAGCTTCTTGGCTGACGGCCGATGGGCGTGATTCGCGCGCCCCGGAACTCGAATCCGGCCCCGGCGAGGTCGGGCGGCTCGATCTGCCGGTCGAACATCTTCCTGCTGACCGCCAGGAAATCCCCGATCCGCTCGGGCGGGTACTGGATGGCGTGCTCCTGCGCCCGGCTGTAGAAGGTGAACGCGTAGGAGGCGTCGGCGAGCAGCCGGTCGAAGGCCGACTGGCGGGGCTCGAGTGCGCTGCGCCCGAGCCAGCCGATAGCCGCGCCGATCAGGAGCACCGTCAGGGCGCTGAGCAGCCGCCCGCCCCTGGACCGCGCGGCGCCGCCGGGCTGGCCGCCGGACGGCTCCCCGCCTCCCGCGTCCGCCGGGCGCCCGGCGCCGGTCCCGCGCAGCACCTCCCGCAGGCGCTCCGGCACCGGCTCGTCGAGGATCTCGGCGCCGAGGCTCTTGAGCGCCTCGTTCAGCTGCCGCTGTCGCTCGACCTCGGCGGCGAAATCCGGGTTGGCGGCGAGCCAGGCCTCGACCTCGACCCGACGCGCAGCCGTCAGTCGGCCATCGACGAAGTCGCTGATCTCGGCGTCACTCGGCTCGCGGTGTCTCATGGGGGACCCTGCTCCCCCGGCGCGGGCTGTCCCTCCAACAGGTCGCGAAGCGCCGCGCGGGCCCGCGACAGGCGGGAGCGGACCGTCCCCACCGGGACGGCGAGCACCTCGGCCGCTTCCTCGTACTTGAGCCCTTCCACAGCGACCAGCAGAAGGACTTCTCGATGCTCGGACGACAGCATGTCCAGGGCCTTCTGCAATTCAACCAGGGCCATCCGGGTCTCTTGCCGCCCGCTCACCGCGAGGCCCGGATGCTCATCTTCGATGGCGCCTTCGGTGGGCGCGCGACCCGCCCGGCGCAGCTCGCTTATGAAGATGTTTCGTAGGATCACAAACAGCCACGCGCGGAGATTGGTTCCTGGCTCCCAGCTGTCGATCCGCGCGATGGCGCGCAGCAGGCACTCCTGCACGAGGTCGTCCGCCTGGTCGGGATCGCGCGCCAGATAGCGGGCGTAGCGCCGCAACCTCGGGAGCTCCTCCTCGATCTGCCGGAACCGGAAATCGCTCACCGGACTGCTGCCCCTCAGCGGCCGCGGCGCAGAGGAGGCAGCATGCCTCCCCGCGCGGTGGCGCCGTCCCCGGAAGCGCTCGGCGGTTCGGCGTCACGCATCCACAGGCATCTCGCGGGCCGGCGCGATCGCGGACGCCGCGACGCGCTGGCTGGACTCGCCGATCGGACCCGCGACGGGCGGCGTCGGAATGAGATTGTGCCGAGGGGTGAGGCTGACAACCGCGGCTCGACCGGGCGGCCCCCTCTCGGCCACATCGAGGGTTGGGCCGCCCCCCTCAGCGCCTCGGAAGGAGCCCTCGTCGAGCCCGCCACCACGGCCGGACCCCGCCCCCACGCGGTCGGCCACCCCTGGCGCGGGCGCCGCGGCCGCCGAAGAATTGCGCGCCCGGGTGCGGCTGCGGACGATCAGCGCCCGCGCCCGCCGGAGCGCGCTCCCGAGACGCTCCCCGACCCGATGCGACTCGAAGCCACAGGTTGGGCCATGGGTGACGTCGAGCTCGGCGGCGAGATCGTCCATCGCGCTTCGGGTGATGAACTCCGTGATGACGACATCGCGCCCGGCCCGGTCTCCCTGCACCGGGCAGCTTTAGCCGACGGCGCCTCGCCAAGGCAAGCCGGCGACGTCGTGGTTCAGGAATCGGCCCGGACGTATGCGCTGGCGACGTAGACGGACCGGCCGTCCTCGAGCTGGATGTTCGACCAGCTGCCGTCCTCGCCGAGCAGGACGACGCGGGCGCCCTCGGGCAGCGTGCCGAGGCGTCGCGCGTCCGTGCCCGGACCGGCGCGGTAGTTGACCCGGGTGGTGGTGACCGCTTGCCGGGCGGAGCTCGCGTCGTCCTCCACGACCTCCTGTTCCTCCTCGAGCTCTTCGACCGGTCCGCCGGTGGCGAGGCCGGGCGCCTCGGGCGCGACCGGCTCGCCGGCCTCGCCCGTGGCCTCCTCGAGCGGCCGGGCGGTCGACATCAGGCGCTCGATCTCCGCCTCGACGGCGTGCGCCTCGGCGCTGCGCACCGGCGCTCCGGCCTCCAGGGGATCGAGATTGGCCGCCAGCCACTCCACCGCCTCGACCGCCGCGACCTGCGACTCCAGGCCCAGGCAGTCCTGCGCCACCGGCCGCATCCGGTCCTTGACCGCATCGCCCAGACCGTCGTGCTCGATCGCCCGGGCATCGAGCAGCTGCTCGCGCTGCACCGCGAGGCGCTCGCACGCCCCGGCAGCCGGCCGAAGCTCGGTCCGCTCGGCGAGGCCCGCGACCAGTGACGGATCGACCGCGACCGTGGCCGAAGCGAAGAGAAACATGGCGACCGCCAGGAGCCCGCCGATCGCGAGCACCGGCGTCTGCCTGATCAGATCCACGACCGCGATCTCGGCCTCGCTGAGCGCGAGCAGGCGCAGCCCGATCACCAGGAGACCGACCAGGAGGAGGCCGATCGCAGCGAAGCGCACGCCATCGTGCACCGTCCGATCGACCATGCGGACGAGGGCGCCATCGTCGGTCTGCTCGACCGTCACCACCGCGCCGGCGAACCCGTCGGCACGCCGCTCCACCGCGCGTCCGATCGCCGCGACGCGCTCCTCCACGGCGCCGGCCAGCCGCCGCACCTCGGCCTCGCGCCGGCGATCACCGCGCGTCCCGACCCGGTCGAGTTCCGCACCCACCGCGCGCATCAGGTCGTGCAGGAACAGGAGCTCCTGCTCGATCCCGGCGGCCGCGGCGGCCACCGGATGGCGCTCGAGATGGCTGAGCTGGCTCGCCACCGACTGCGCCAGCACGTGCACCTCCGCGCCGATCCCGAGCTGCGTCTGACGGGACAGCCGGTCGACCCGGTTCTCGATCGCCTCGATCGCGCCGCGCACCTCCCCGATCGCCGCTTCGACCCCAACGGGGTCGCGCGCCGCGCCGGCTGGCGACATCGCCAGAAGGGCCGCCCATAAGAGCACCGCGACGAGGAGCGGTCCGGAGCACAGGGGGCTGCGAGCGAAGCGGGGCTGCGGCTGGCGGGCCGAGGCGCCGTCCGACGCCGCGCGGGCGGCGTCGCGCATCGGATCGATCAGGCAGGTTGGCAGCTGCTTGGTCATGGTCGTCGAACCGTCCAGCAAGATCCGGGGTGGCACGAGCAGTTACCTCCGCGAGTGGCAGAGATTCAACTCCCGTGCTACCGACGGTAGGGCCGGTTCACTAAACTATGGTTAACGCGCGGCACCAGGGTCACACCTGAGCGCCCCGTTCCGGCAGGCGCTCAGCGCCCGGCACCGATTGTGGCCCGCCGGCCGCTCGACTATGGTCCCGGGCAGAGCGAGGGAGCATCCAATGGTCGAGCACCCGAGCGAGCGGGGGCAAGGCGCGGGGCCGGCGCCGGCGCCGAGCGGCCGCCGGCGCGGCCGGGTGACCCCGAAGGGCCGGCAGGTCGAGATCGCGGCCCTGGACGAGGTGCGCGAGGTCCTGGGCGACCGGCCGCGCAGGCGCGATCTGCTGATCGAGTTCCTGCACCTGCTTCAGGAGCGCTTTGGCCACCTCCCGGCCCGCCACCTCGCGGCGCTCGCCGAGGAGATGCGGCTGCCCCAGGCCGAGGTCTACGAGGTCGCCACCTTCTACGCCCACTTCGACGTGGTGAGGGAGGGCGAGACGTCGCCACCGCCCTTGACCATCCGGATCTGCGACAGCCTGAGCTGCGCGATGGCGGGAGCGGAGCGGCTGATCGGCGACCTCGCACGGCGGGTCGACCCGGCGGCGGTGCGGATCCTCCGCGCGCCCTGCGTCGGCCGGTGCGCGAGCGCGCCGGTCGCCGAGGTCGGGCACCACTATTTCGATCATGCGACCGCGGACCGGCTCGCAGCCGCGCTCGCGCACCCCGAGGTCGAGCCGGAGCTCCCGGACCACATCGGGTACGACGCCTACGTCCGGGACGGCGGCTACCGGCTGCTCGCGCATTACCGCGGCCGGTCCGCCTCGGAATTCCAGATCGACGAGGCGGTCCAGGGCCTGCTCGCGGAGCTGAACCAGGGGGGCCTGCGCGGGCTCGGCGGCGCCGGCTTCCCGACCGGGCGGAAGTGGGAGTTCGTGCGCAAGGAGCCGAAGCCCCGCTATCTCGCAGTCAACGCGGACGAAGGCGAGCCCGGCACCTTCAAGGACCGGCACTACCTGGAGCGCGACCCGCACCGGTTCCTGGAGGGCGCACTGATCGCCGCCTGGTCGATCGAGGCGGCAGCGACGTACATCTACCTCCGGGACGAGTACCCGACGGTGCGCGAGATCCTTGAGCGCGAGATCCCGCGGCTGGAGCGCGAGGGCGTGGTCGAGCCCGGCGCCGTGCTGCTCCGCCGCGGCGCGGGGGCCTACATCTGCGGCGAAGAATCCGCGATGCTCGAGAGCATCGAGGGCAAGCGCGGGCTGCCGCGCCACCGGCCACCGTATGCGGCGCAGGTCGGCCTGTTCGGGCGCCCGACGCTGATCAACAACGTCGAGACGCTGTACTGGGTCCGGGACATCGTCGAGAAGGGCGCTGGCTGGTTCGCGAGCCAGGGCCGGCACGGCTCCAAGGGGCTCAGGAGCTACTCGGTCTCGGGCCGCGTCAGGGAGCCCGGGGTCAAGCTCGCCCCGGCGGGGATCACGGCGCGGGAGCTGATCGAAGAATTCTGCGGCGGCATGGCCGAAGGCCACCGGTTCAAGGCCTACCTTCCGGGCGGCGCGTCCGGCGGCATCCTCCCGGCCTCGATGGCCGACATCCCGCTCGACTTCGGCAGGCTCGAGGAGCACGGCTGCTTCATCGGCAGCCATGCGGTGATCGTGCTGTCCGACCGGGACGACATGAAGGCGGTGGCACTCAACCTGATGCGCTTCTTCGAGGACGAATCCTGCGGCCAGTGCACGCCGTGCCGGGTCGGCTGCGAGAAGGCGGTCAAGCTGATGGACCGGGCGGCCTGGGACGAGGTCCTGCTCGAGGAGCTGTGCCGGGCCATGACCGACGCCTCGATCTGCGGCCTGGGACAGGCGGCGCCGAACCCGATCCGCTCGGTCATGAAGCACTTTCCCGACGAGATCGGGATCGCGCGTGGCGGCAAGCCGATCCGCCAGGAGCCACCGCCGCGCTGGTAACGGCCGGCGGGCGTCGTCTCCGGCGAGGATCGGCGCCTGCTCGCTGGTGTGTCACAACGACGAGGCGGTCATGGCGCGATACCTGAAGGAGGGGCGGGACGCGGCGGCGCGCGCCGAGGACGATCGGAAGGTGCGCGCCGTGGTCGAGGCCGCGCTCGCCGACATCGAGCGGCGGGGCGATGTCGCGGTGCGCGAGATGTCGCGGAAGTTCGACGGCTTCGAGCGCGACGACTTCCGGCTCGGCGGCGACGAGATCGAAGCCTGCCTCGCCGAGGTGAGCGCGCGCGACCTCGAGGACATCCGCTTCGCGCAGGCGCAGATCCGCGGCTTCGCCGAGGTCCAGAGGGCCGCACTCCGGGACGTCGAGGTCGAGACGCTGCCGGGCGTGGTCCTCGGCCACCGGCACATCCCGGTGAACGCGATCGGCAGCTATGTCCCGGGCGGCAAGTACCCGATGGTCGCCTCCGCCCACATGTCGGTGGTCACGGCGAAGGTCGCCGGGGTCGGACGGATCGCCACCTGCGCGCCGCCCTTCAGGGGCCGTCCGGCGGCGGCGATCGTGGCGGCGCAGCACCTCGCCGGCGCCGATGAGATCTACTGCCTCGGCGGCATCCAGGCCGTCGGCGCGATGGCCCTCGGGACCGCGAGCATCGCGCCCGTCGACATGCTGGTCGGACCGGGCAACGCTTACGTCGCCGAAGCCAAGCGGCAGCTGTTCGGCCGGGTCGGGATCGACCTGTTCGCCGGTCCGACCGAGACGCTGGTGATCGCCGACGAGACGGTCGACGCCGAGCTCTGCGCGACCGACCTGCTCGGCCAGGCCGAGCACGGGCCGACCTCGCCCGCGGTGCTGCTGACGGACTCCGAGGCCCTCGCCTGGGCGACGCTGGGC
>DASUSF010000078.1:0-17317 GCA_036375275.1 Geminicoccaceae bacterium
GTGCCCGCGCCGCCCTGGCCCGGCGCTTCAGCTCCTCGACGTCCGCCTCGTGGTGGTCGGGCGGCGGGGTGGCGGCCCGGCCCACGTCGCGCGGCACAAGATCGCTCAACGTGCCCGCGCCGCCCTGGCCCGGCGCTTCAGCTCCTCGACGTCCGCCTCGTGGTGGTCGGGCGGCGGGACGATCTCGCGGGCCCGCATCTCGTCGACGATCGCCGCGACCTCGTCCGCCGCCGCCTCCAGCGCCGCCTCGCCCTTCTCGGCCGTGCCCTTGGAGGGGTCGCCGCGCACGCCGGTCCAGGAGCCGGTCGCGAAGTACTCCATCGCGACCAGGGGCACGGTCGAGTCCGGGTCGGGCTTCTTCCCGGTGAGGTCGGCCCAGAAATGCGGGCTCCGCCGGAACGAGTAGTCCGGGACCGCCTGGCTCATGTCGACGAGGTCGGGATCGATCGCGAGGTAGGCGGCGGTCTCGAGCTCGCAGGCGTGGCTGGTATGGTCGCTCTCCTGGAGCGGCTGGAACGCCGCGGCGACCGCGCCGAGGGCGAACCACGACTGGCCCGCGATCAGCGCCTCCGGGTGCCGCACCTGGGCGAGGCGGACGATCATCTCGAGGATCGGCCGGTTGGAGCCGTGGCCGTTGATGATCAGGACGCGCCGGAAGCCGTGCCGGACCAGGGAGCTGACGACGCAGACCCCGTAGCGGATCAGGACGTCCCAGTCGACGTCGATGGTCCCCGGCCAGGCCATGTGGTGCGGCTCGAAGCCGAACGCCATCGGCGTCATGACGAGGCAGTTCTCGTTCCGGTTCGCCGCCCGCTCGCAGACCTCGCGCGCGAGCCGGAGGTCGACGTCGACCGGGAGATGCGGCCCGTGCTGCTCGATCGAGGCGAACGGGATGATCACGACCTTGTCGTCCCGGGCCGCGTCGCGGATCTCCGGCCACTTCATGCGCTCGTAGAGGATGTTCCGCCCGCTCATCGCCTTCTCCCCGCTCCCTGCCCGATCGGCCGTGCGTGGCCCGGCTCCCGCATCGCCGAGCTTCGCTACCGCTTCCCCTAGCCCGTTGGCGGAGCCGGCGGAAGACCCGCGCGGGCCCCGTGACCGCCTCGAAACCGCGCAGCCAAAAAAATCCGGTGGCATGGCATCGGGACCGCCGCTCGCCGGCATGAGCAGACGGGTCAGCGAATCGAGAAGGGGATGTCGATGAAGCGCACAGCGAAGATCCTGACCGGCGCCGCGGTCGTGACGGGCATCGGCGGCGCCGCGGCCGTGGCGCTGCTCATCCTCGGCGCGACCCAGATCGCGCCGTTCATCATGACCACGCTGCCGAAGGCCGAGGCGCCGGGCGAGGCGGAGGCGCGCCTCGGAAGCCGCTCCGACGGGTCGATGCCCGCGGCCGCCCCGGTCGCGCGCGAGCGGGCGTATCCGCGGGGCGCGGCGGAGGCGCAGGGGCTCGTCGTGCAGAGCGAACCCTGGCGCGAGCGCTATCCGCACGCCGCCGCCAACCCGGTCAGGCTGGTCGCCGAGGAGCCGGTCTCGACCTTCTCGATCGACGTGGACACCGCATCCTATGCCAACGTCCGCCGCTATCTCAACGACGGCAGCCTGCCGCCGGTCGACGCGGTCCGGACCGAGGAGCTGATCAACTATTTCGACTACGACTATCCGTTGCCGGAGGACCCGGCGCGCCCGTTCCTGGCCGACATCGCGCTGTTCGATTCGCCATGGGACGCCGGCAGCCGGCTGCTCCGGATCGGCCTCCAGGGCTACGAGCTGGCGCCCGCGGCGCGGCCGAAAGCCAACCTCGTGTTCCTGATCGACACCTCGGGCTCGATGGCCTCGCCGGACAAGCTGCCGCTGCTCCAGCGCTCGCTGCGCATGCTGGTCGACCGGATGGCGGGGGACGACCGGATCGCCATCGTCGCCTATGCCGGCCAGGCCGGGGTCGTGCTCGAGCCGACCAGTGGCGCCGATCGGTCCCGGATCCTTCAGGCCCTCGACGAGCTCGGGGCAGGCGGCAGCACTGCCGGCGCAGCCGGCATCCGCGAAGCCTACCGCCTCGCCGAGACGAACTTCGATCCGGACGCGATCAACCGCGTCATCCTCGCCACCGACGGCGACTTCAACGTCGGCATCAGCGACCCCGAGCAGCTCGAGGACTTCGTCGCCGGCAAGCGGCGGACCGGGGTCTACCTCTCCGTCCTCGGCTTCGGCCGCGGCAACCTCAACGACCTGCTGATGCAGAAGCTGGCCCAGGCAGGGAACGGCAACGCCGGCTACATCGACAGCCTGCTGGAAGCGCGCAAGGTGCTGGTCGACGAGATGGGGCAGACGCTGTTCCCGATCGCCGACGACGTCAAGATCCAGGTCGAGTTCAATCCGGCCGCCGTGGCGGAGTACCGGCTGATCGGCTACGAGACGCGGATCCTGGCGCGCGAGGACTTCAACAATGATCAGGTCGACGCCGGCGAGGTCGGGAGCGGGCACAGCGTGACCGCGCTGTACGAGATCACGGCGCCGGACAGCTCCTCGCGCCTCGTTGACGACCTCCGGTACGGCCGAACGGCGCACGCCGCGCCCGTGAGCACCGACGAGATCGCCTGGCTGCGCCTCCGGTACAAGCGCCCGGGCGGGAGCGAAAGCGAGCTGATCGAGCAGTCGATCCCCGCCACGATCGCCACCTCGTTCGACGGCGCGCCGGCCGACGCCCGGTTCGCCGCCGCGGTCGCCGGCTTCGGCCAGGTGCTGCGCCAGAGTCCGCATGTCGGCGACCTCGACTTCGGCCGGATCCACGACATCGCCGCACGGGCGCAGGGCGACGACGCCTTCGGCTATCGGAGCGAGTTCCTCCGCCTGATCCGGCTCGCCGAGGTGGCGAGGCCGCTTGGCGCGAACTGATGGAGGGGGCCGGCCTCGGCCGCGTTCCGGAGAGGCCGGCCCGGCGCTCGCCGGACACGCCCGGCGGGTCGGGACGAGCGGACGTGCGCGGGCCGGTCGACTGGGCCGCCCAGGACTGGGACGACCTGGTGCCGCGGCTCCTCCTTCTCGCGACCAGCCGCCTCGCCCGGATGACCTGGCGGGGCGTCCGCCGCGGCGCGATTCCGGGCGGGCTCCAGCCGGAGGACGTGGTCAACGATGCGATCGCGAAGACGATCGCGGGCGTGCGGGTCTGGAGCCGCGACTGCACCCTGTTCCAGCACCTGGCGGGCGTGGTGATCAGCGACATCTCGCATGCGGCCAACGCGATCGAGAACCGGCTGGGCCGGGACGATGGGGACGACGGGCACCGGGAACCGGCGGCGGACGGACCGGACCAGGAGCAGGTCGCGCTCTGGCGGGACGAGCAGCGGCGCCTGCTGGCCCATCTCGACGGGATCGATCCGCGCCTCGCCGGGCTCGCCCGGCTGATGCTGGAGCAGGACCTCCGCGACACGGCGCCGCTGGTGGCCGCGCTCGGGGTGCCGGCGGCGGAGATCGCCAACCTCAGGAAGCGCCTGAAGCGGGCGACTCGCGCCTGGCTGCTCGGGGGTGAGGCATGACGCCGCCGACCCGGATCGCCCGGCTGCTCGTCGCCGCCCTCGACGACGACCGGGATCTCGAGCGCCGACCGCCTGAAGAGGTCACGGCTGATCTCGAGGCGCTCGGGCTCGATCCTGCCGGGACGGTGGCGCTCGCGAAGACGCTCGCCCAGCGGCCGGGCTCGCCCGCCACGCGGCTGCTTGAATGGCTCGCCGAGGAGGACGACCCGGCCGAGGTCGAGGCGCTGGAACGCGCACCGATCAACGAGGTGCGCGCCCGGGTGCCGCGTGAAGCCACAGCGGCGCTTGCTGCCCCGGTCCGGCGGCAGGTCGGCGCAACCACCAGCGTCGTCCCGTTCAGGCGACGGCGGCTGCGGGTGATCGGGATCGGCGGCTCGCTTGCCGGGCTCGCCGCCGGCCTCGCGCTCGTGGTGCTGGCCCAGGGGAGCGCGATCGCGCCGTTCGTGCACTCCGTGTTTGATGGCGCGGAGGGGCAGCCGCGGGCGGTCGAGGAGCAGCGTCCGGTTCGGCTGGCTGAGCCCGAAGCCGCCGCCGAGGCGCCGGCGCCCGCCATGACACCGCTGAAGGAGCTTCGCTCCGAGCGCTCGCAGCTGACCGGCCGCGCGACGGGGACGGCTCGGGCGCTTTCAGACGAGGCGGCGGAACGAACCGAGATCCGGTCACGTCAGGACCAGGAGGTCGCTCCCGTGGCACCGGACGGCACCGCGTTCCTCCTGATCGATCCGGTCGTCGCGCCCGGGCGCTGGCGGACCCTGGCCCTTCCCGAAGGCGGGCTCGACGAGCGGCTGCCGGCCGCGCGGCGGGTTGCGGACGGCCGCCGGATCGTCGCCCTGGCCGCGTACGGGCTGGAGGCGAGCCGGCGACAGGTGGTGATCGTGCTTCGCGCGGCGAAGGACGACGCCGCCGCAGTCGCGGACCGCCCGCGCCAGAGCCTCCCCGAGGTCCTCGGACCGGTGCCGGACGCGTTCGAGATCCTCCCGCTCGACTGATTCTCCGGCGTCCCGTGGCCGGTCTCGTCCAGGAGCGCGGGACGGATGCCCGATCAGCGCCTCTTGAGCTCGCCGCCCTTGGCCGTAGTCTCTCGCGGAGCGGCAGGAGGCGGGCATGAACCGGAACGTCGAGCAGTGGCACGTGAGCAAGCGGGCGGTCCGGAGCGAGGCGGGCGTGGTCGCGGCGCAGCACTGGCTGGCGGCCCGGGCCGGCGCCTCCATGCTCGATGCCGGCGGCAACGCGGTCGACGCCGCGGTCGCCTCGGCGTTCGCGCTCGCCGCCGTCGAGCCCTGGATGTGCGGTCTCGGCGGCAGCGGCTACATGGTGGTCTGGCAGGCGGCGGAGCAGCGGGCGCGGGTGCTCGACTTCCAGGGCATGCTGCCGGCCGCGATCGACACCGCCGACTACCCGCTCGACCCGGCGGTGCCGGACTCGATCATGGGCTTTCCCGGGGTCCGCGATCAGCGGAACGTGGTCGGCCACGGCTCGGTGACGGTGCCGGGCGCGGTCGCGGGGCTCTGGCGCGGCCTGGAGCGGTTCGGCAGGCTCGGCCTCGACACCGTGCTCGGCCCGGCGATCCGGCTCGCCGCGCGCGGGCTGCCGGTCGACTGGTTCGGGACCCTGATGATCGCCCTCGGCCAGCCGGTGATCCAGAGGGACCCGGTGGCGGCCGGGATCTATCTCCGGGACGGCGCGCCGGCGGCGCCCGAGCAGCTGCTTCCGCTCGGCCGGCTGGCCTCGACCCTGAGGACGCTCGCGGAGGAGGGGCCGGACGGCTTCTATCACGGCCGCCTCGCAGAGAGCATGGCCGCCGACCTCGAGGCCGGCGGCAGCCGGATCACGGCCGACGACTTCGCCGCCTACGAGGTCCTGGAGCACGACGCGCTCAGTGGCCGGCACCGGGGCGCGGACGTACACACCGCCGGCCCGACCAGCGGCGGGCCGCGGCTCCTCGAGACGCTCCGGCACGTCGAGCAGCACCTGGACCTGCGGCCCGGCCTCGGCGCCCACACCTACCGGACCTATGCGGACGGGCTGAACGTCGCCTGGCGATCGCACCGGCGGCGGCTCGGCCGCGAGGTCCCGGACGGCGGCTGCACCAGCCACGTCAGCGCGGTCGACGCCGAGGGCAACATGGCGGCGCTGACGTACACCCTGCTCAACCGGTTTGGCAGCGGGGTGGTGCTCCCTGGTACCGGCATCCTCATGAACAATGCCGTCTCGTACTTCGACCCGCGGCCCGGGTACCAAACCACCATGGCGGGGCGGAAACGGATCAACGCCAGCAACATGTGCCCGACGGTGGCGAGCCGCGATGGCGAGGCCCTGTTCGCGATCGGAGCTTCCGGCGCCAACCACATCATGCCGTGCACGGCCCAGATCGCGGCGTTCATGCTCGACTACGGCCTCAGCCTCGAGGACGCGTTCGACACCCCGAGGATCGACGCCTCGGACCGCGGCTCGATCCGGGTCGATCCGCGGGTCGGGGAGGACATCCTGGCGGAGCTCGCCCGGGACTTCGAGCTCGAGGTGGCGCAGCGGCTCGTGTTCCCGAAGCTCTACTCCTGCCCGTCCGGCGTCAGCCGCGATCCCGCAACCGGCCTCTGCGCGGGGACGAGCGACCCGTCGCTGCCGATCGGCGCCGCGGCGGCTGCAGGACCCTTCGAGCTCGAGCCGTCGCCGCGGGGCGCGCCGGCCGTCCGCGCCTGAGGCTCAGCGCGCCAGCTCGACCGCGTAGCTCGCGACCGGCGGCGGCGTGCCGATCAGCTTCTGCTCCTCGAGGAACCGCGCGAAGCGGGCGTAGCGCGTATCGTCGAGCGCCGAGGGGCGGAGCGCGAAGCGGGGCAGGGTGTCGGCCCAGGCCCGGCGGTTGAGCTCGTCGTCCAGCTCCGGCCGACCCTTGACGAACAGGGCGAACGCCTCGTCGGGATGGTTCAGGAGGTAGAGCGTCGCCTCCTCGATCGCAGCCATGAACCGGCCGAGCCGCGCGTCCTGGAGGAAGTCGCGGTGGGTGATGAAGATCAGCTCGTCGTAGACCGGCACGCCCTCCTCCTCGGGGTAGAAGGCCCGGCCTTCGGCACCTTCGAGGTCGAGCTGGTTGAGCTCGAAGTTCCGGAACGCGCCGATCACCGCGTCGACCCGCCGGGCGAGCAGCGCGGCGGTGAGGTTGAAGTTGACGTTGATCAGCTCCACGTCGTCAAGCCCGAGGCCGTGCTCGCGCAGCATCGCCCCGAGGAGCGCGTCCTCGAACCCGCCGACCGAGAAGCCGACCTTCTTCCCGGAGAGATCGGCGATGCTCTCGATGCCGCCGTCCGCGAGCGTCACCAGCGCGTTCAGAGGCGTCGCGACCAGCGTCCCGAAGCGGACCAGGGGCAGCCCCTGGTCGACCTGGATGTGCAGCTGCGGCTGGTAGCTGATCGCGACCGGGGCGTCCTTCGCCGCCACGAGCTTGGGCGGGTCGTTGGGGTCGGCCGGCGCCACGATCTCGACTTCGAGCCCCCGCTCCTCGAACAGGCCGAGCTCGTCCGCGACGATGATCGGAGCATGGTCCGGATTGACGAACCAGTCGAGCAGCACGGTCAGCGGCTCGGCGGCCCGGGCGGGCGCGCTCAGCAGGAGGAGGGCGATGACCGCCAGATAGGGCATCGGTGCCTTGGTCCCTGGTTCATGGGGGAGGGGCGTGGTCGCGCGGCGCCCAGGGGACCATGCGCGCGACCAGCCGGTCGACCGTGAGGTAGAGCGTGAGCGCGATCGCGATGAGCACGAACAGGGCCGCGAACATCAGGTCGATCTTGAGCCGGGCGTTGGCGTGCAGCATCAGGTAGCCGAGCCCGGAGGACGAGCCGACCCACTCGCCCACCACGGCGCCGATCGGCGCCACGGCGGTCGCGATCCTGAGCCCCGCGCCGAAGGTCGGGAGCGCCGCCGGCAGCCTGACCCGGAGCAGCGTGCGCAGCCGCGAGGCGTTCATGGTCCGGGCGAGGTCGAGCCATTCCGGCTCGGTCCGCCGGAGCCCGTCGAGCAGCGCGGCCGCGGCCGGGAAATAGATGATCAGCGCCGCCATCGCGACCTTGCTCGCGAGCCCGTAGCCGAGCCAGAGGACCAGGAGCGGGGCGAGCGCGAACACGGGCACGCTCTGACCGAGGACCAGGAGCGGCAGGAGCCACGGCTGGAGCGGCGGGAGGAAGACGATCAGGAGCGCGCTCGCCGACCCGATCCCGACCCCGATGACGAGGCCGAGCAGGATCTCGACCAGCGTGGTCGCCGCGTGGCCGAGGAGCAGGCGCCAGTCGGCGAGGATCGTGGCGAGCACATCGGCGGGCGGCGGCAGCAGGAACGGCGGCACGCCGGTCGCGGTGACCAGGGCCTGCCATGCCAGCAGGAAGCCGAGGACGATCAGGAGCGGGCGCAAGCGGGTCAGGCGGCGAGTTCATCGGCCGCGGCCAGCCGTGCCAGCAGGTCGCCCTGGAGCGCCAGCAGGGCGGGATCGTCGAGGTTCCGGGGCGGCGCGCCTCGCGGCGGTGCCACCTCCTCGACCACGACCGGCCGGCCCGCCATCACCCGGACCAGGTGGCCGACCCGGAGCGCCTCGAGCGGGTCGTGGGTCACCAGCAGCACCGTCCGGTCCTGCAGCAGCCTCGCCGCAAGCGCCTGGAGCCGGGCCCGGGTGATCGCGTCGAGGGCCGAGAACGGCTCGTCCATCAGGATCACCGGGCGGTCCTCCATCAGCGTCCGGGCGAGGGCCGTGCGCTGGCGCTGACCGCCGGAGAGCTGGGCCGGGCGACGGCCCTCGAGCCCGCCGAGCCCCACCTCGCCGAGGAGGCCGCGGGCGCGGCCGAGGTCCGGGACTCCGCCCCGCAGCCGTGCGCCGAGCGCCACGTTGTCGAGCACCGACAGCCAGGGGAGCAGGCTGTCCCGCTGGCCCATCCAGGCCACCCGACCGGCGAGCGGCCGGCCGTCGCTGGCCCGGACCTCGCCACCCTCCAGCGACCCCAGCCCGGCGATCAGGCGGATCAGGCTGCTCTTGCCGACTCCGCTCGGGCCGAGCAGGCAGGTGGTCCGGCCGGCCGGCAGCTCGAACCCGAGGTCCTGGAACAGGACATGGCCGGCATAGGCGAGGGTCGCGCCCTCGACCCTCACCCCCACTTCCGTGTGCTTGTCGTCGGCCAAGGTGGCACAGTCCCTTCGCGGCACGCGCAGGTTCGAAGGGTCGTCCGGATTTCGCCGGACCTCTCAGCCGCGTTCGGCTCCCCCCGTGCGAAGGCCGAGCCTAGAGCGGATCCCGATATGATGGAACCGCCTGCAAGCGGTTCCGATCGGGTGAATCCGCCCTGGTCCATAAAAACCGAGCAATCTCTTCCGACGAGCGGAAGGACGTCGCGCTTCAATGGGGTTCTGTGTCTCATCGGAAATTGCTCCAGAAGCGCTGACCGACCGCTTCAAGAGCAGCGCCGCTCAGTTGCCGAAGACCCTTTTCAGGCCACGCGAGAGCCCGTCGATCGCGCCGTCGATCAGGTCGCCGATCACCTCGCCGACCACCTCCACCGGATAGGGCCCGCGGCCCGGCTTGCGCGGCGGCGGCAGCGGCCGGAAGGTCTCGTCGCCGTAGGCCCTGAGGACGAACTCCTTGAAGATCAGCGCCGGCAGCCCTCCGCCGGTCACCCGGTCCATCGGCCGGCCGTCGTCGTTGCCGACCCAGACCCCGACCACCGCGCCCTCGATGAAGCCGACGAACCAGGCGTCGCGATGGTCGGCGCTGGTCCCGGTCTTGCCGGCGGCGAAGCGGCGAAGGTCCGCCTGGCGTCCGGTGCCGCGGGACAGCGCGATCTCGAGCATCGCCGTCATCGCGCGCACCGTGGACGGCTCCAGCACGACCTCGTCGATCGGCTCGGCCCGGTACAGCACCTCGCCGCTCCCGGCCCGGACCTCGCGGATCCCCTGCGGCCAGACCAGGCGCCCGCCGTTGGCCAGCGTCGCGTAGGCGGCGGTGAGGTCGATCGGGCTGACCTCCGAGGTCCCGAGCGCGAGGCTCGGGTGGGAGCGCAGCTCGGTGGTGATCCCGAGGCGCTCCGCCATGCGGATCACGTTGTCCCGCCCGGCCCGCTCGCTGAGGCGCACGGCGGCGGTGTTGACCGACCGGGCGAAGGAGTCGGCGACGGTCAACCGCTCGGGGTAGACGTCGTCGAAGTTGCGGGGCTGCCAGCCGTCGACCTCGACCGGGCGGCCCGAGACGGTGTCCGACGGGTCGATCCCGGCCTCGAGCGCCGCGAGGTAGACGAACAGCTTGAACGCGGAGCCCGGCTGGCGCTCGGCCTGGGCGGCGCGGTTGAACTGCGAGGCGGCGTACGACCGGCCGCCGAGCATGGCACGGACCTTGCCGTCCGGGGTCATCGCGACGAGCGCCGCCTGGTCCACGCCGGCCGCGGCGGCCCGGGCATCCATCACGGTCTGCACCGCCGCTTCCGCCGCCCGCTGCACGTCCCGGTCGAGGGTCGTCTCGACCACCAGGAGGCGCGCGTCCTCGGTGGCGTAGAGGCGGGTCTCGGCCGCGACCCAGTCGGCGAAGTAGCCGGTGTCCGCCCGGATCTTGGGCGCGGCGAGGGTTGCGGGCGCGGCCTTCGCGGCCGCCGCCTCGGCGGGGCTCGCGAGGCCGGCGTCGACCATGCTGTCGAGCACCACGCCGGCGCGCCGCTGCGCGAGCGCGAGATCGCGGGTGGGGGCGTAGCGCGAGGGGGCGCGGATCAGGCCCGCGAGCATCGCCGATTCGGCCAGCGAGAGGTCGGCCGCCGTCTTGTCGAAGTAGCGCTCCGCCGCCGCGTCGACGCCGTAGGCTCCGCCGCCGAAGTAGACCCGGTTGAGGTAGGCCTCGAGGATCTCCTCCTTGTCCAGCCGGGCCTCGAGCCAGACGGTGTAGAGCGCCTCCTTGATCTTGCGCGACAGGCTCCGCTCCGGGGTGAGGAAGGCGAGCTTCGCGAGCTGCTGGCTGATCGTGCTGCCGCCCTCGACCACGCGTCCGGCCTGGATGTTGCGGATCAGGGCACGGCCGATACCGAGCGGGTCGATGCCGGGGTGCTGCCAGAACCGGCGGTCCTCGACGGCGACCGCGGCTTTCGGCAGCCAGTCCGAGATCTGCTCGAGGTCGACGTAGTCGCCGAAGCGCTGGCCGAAGCTCGCGAACGCCTCGCCCTCGTGGTCGAGCAGCGTGATCGAGGGCGCGCCCGGCGTGTTGCGGCGCTTCAGGTCGTCGACGTCCAGGCTGACGTACCAGCCGAGCGCGATCACCAGCAGGACGAGGCCGATCGGCCCGGTGATCAGCCACCGCATCCGCCGGCCGAACGCCTTGGGCAGCCGCCACCGTCGCCGCTTCGCGGCCGCGTCCCCGGCAGGCTGGCGCCTGGCGCGCCGGCCGCGGCGGTCAGCGGCCGTCGCCATCCCGGACCACTTCGAGCTCCACACGGGAGGTGTCGATCAGCACCTTGCCGCGCTCCTCGAAATTCACCGTGACCCGGGTCCCGACGACGGACTGGACCTGGCCGAGACCCCAGTCCGGCTCGCGCGGGTGGCGGACCAGCGCGCCGGGCACCAGGAGGAGGTTCATGCGGTCCTTCGATTGCAGCCGCTGCGAGAACTGGCCGATGTTTAGAGCATATGAGCGGCGAGCGCCAACGTCGCCGCGGCGCCCGTCAGGATTCGCCGCGCCGCCGCCGGACCAGGACATAGAGGGCGCCCGTCCCGCCGTGCTCGCGCTGCGCCGGCGCGTAGGCCACCAGCCGGTTGCGGTTGTGCGGCTCGGCCAGCCAGCGCGGCACCATGTGGCGGAGGATCCCGCCGCTCGCCTGACCCTTGCCCGTGACCACCAGGACGCACCTCTGGCCGCGGGCCTGCGCGGCCCGCAGGAAGCCCTCGAGGCGGAGGTGCGCGACCTCCTGGGTATCGCCGTGCAGATCGAGCCGGGCATCGATCGACATCCGCCCGCGGCGGAGGCGCTCCCAGCTGCGCCGGTCGAGGCCGATCGGGCGGTCGGGGTCGAGCGCCGGACCCGGCTGGGCCGGAAGGCGGGCGCCGCTGGGGCGGGTGCGGGGCGCAGGCGCGCCGGCCCCTTCGCCTTCACCGCCACCTTCGTCCTCCGGCGCGGGCGGTGGCGGTGGCCCGAGCTCGCCCGGCCGGAGCGGCCGCGCGCTTCGCACCGCCCCCCGCCACAGCGCCAGCTCGTCGTCCGTGAGGCGCCGCTCGCGGCGCCGGCCGCCGGCCATCAGGTGGCGGACGCGCCCGGCCGGTCGACCAGGACGACGAGCAGGCGCCGCGGCCCGTGCGCCCCGAGCTGGAGCGTCTGCTCGATGTCCGCCGTGCGCGAGGGTCCCGTGATGAAGTTGACCGAGCGCGGCAGCGCGCCCTCCTCCCGGAGCAGCGCCAGGGCGTCCTCGTAGGCGCGCAGCACGCGCGCGGTCGGTAGGACGACGACCGAGGTGTCCGGGAGAAACGCGAGGGTGGTCGGGGTCGCCGGGCTGGAGCGGAGCATCAGCGTGCCGGTCTCGGCGACGCCGGCGAGCGCCACCGTCAGGCCGACCGGGTCCGGCTCGCGCGCCGGCCGGCCGCGCTCGACCTCGAGGATCGTGTCCTCGAAGCGGGCGCCGTCGAGCCACGGGTCGCCCGCGACCACCACCTGGAGCGGCAGGTTGTGCCGCCGGAGGAAGGCGGCCACGGCCTCCGGGAGGCGATCCGGCGCGGCCACCCGCTCGACCACCGTCTGCACCGCCTCGGCCTGCAGCCGGAACAGCTCGACCCGCCCCTCCAGCTCGAGATCGCCGCGCGCCGGGATCAGGTTCGCTTCCGGGGCCGCGAGCCGTCCCCCGACCGTCGCCCGGTCCTGCTCCTCGCTCTGCCCGCTGCGCCGGCGGGCCTCGCGCAGCCGGCCGAGCACCGCCTCCCGCGCTTCGCTCATCGGCCCGCCCGCCGCGCCCGCCACGCCGCCTGGAAGGTCGTTCCCAGAGGTGCCGGGAGATCGCGCGTCGCGGTCCAGCCGCCGGCGAGCGGCAGGCTCCTGAACCTGCCGCGCCGGCCGCCGAGCAGCCCGAGCAGGCGGATCGCGACGCGCGCGCCGAGGTGGTAGAGCGCCGGGCGGCGGGCGGCGAAGGCCCAGCCGCGGAGGCCGTAGCGGGCGGTCGGCGGGCTCAGCTTCTTCTGGAACTCCTCCTCGCGGAACCTGCGCATCAGCTTCGGCAGCGGGATCCGGACCGGGCAGACCTGCTCGCAGCGCCCGCAGAAGGTGGACGCGTTCGGGAGGTGGCGGGCCTCCTCGATGCCGATGAAGTTCGGCGTCAGCACGGCGCCCATCGGACCGGGGTAGACCCAGCCGTAGGCGTGGCCGCCGGTCGCGAGGTAGACCGGGCAGTGGTTCATGCACGCGCCGCAGCGGATGCACCGCAGCATCTCCTGCATCTCGGTGCCGACCATCCGGCTCCGGCCGTTGTCGAGCAGCACGAGGTGGAAGTGCTCGGGGCCGTCCTGGTCGTCAGGTCGCTTCGGGCCGGTGACCAGGGTCGTGTAGGCCGAGAATTCCTGACCCGTCGCCGACCGCGCGAGGATCCGGAGCAGCGTGCAGGCGTCCTCGAGGGTCGGGACCACCTTCTCGATGCTGGTGACGCAGATGTGGGTCCTCGGCAGCCCCTGGGTCAGCTCGGCGTTGCCCTCGTTGGTCACCAGGACCACCGAGCCCGTCTCCGCGACCAGGAAGTTCGCGCCGGTGATGCCGACGTCGGCCTCGAAGTACCGCTGGCGGAGGACCGCCCGCGCCTCCGCGACCAGGGCCTCGGCCTCGTTCAGGCGTGGCTTCTTGTGGTGGCGCTGGAACAGGTCCGCGACCTGGTCCTTGGTCATGTGGACGGCCGGCGCCAGGATGTGGCTCGGCACCTCGCCCGCGAGCTGCACGATGTACTCGCCGAGGTCGGTCTCGACCCGCTCGATGCCGTTGGCTTCGAGGTACTCGTTGAGCCCGATCTCCTCGGAAACCATGCTCTTGCTCTTGGTCGCGATCTTCGCGCCAGCCTCCCTGCACAGACGGACCACGATCTCGCGCGCCTCCGCCGCGTCGCGCGCCCAGTGGACCTGCCCGCCCAGCTCCACCACCCGCCGCTCGAACGCCTCGAGATAGAGGTCGAGGTGGGCGAGGGTGTGGTCCTTGATCGCCTTGGCCTGGTCGCGCAGCGCCTCGAACTCGGGCAGCCGCGCGGCCGCGGCGGCGCGCTTCTGCTGGAAGCCGGGCTTGGCCATCGCCAACGCCTTCTGCAGCGTCGGGTCCGCCATCGCGCGGCGGGCGTTGTCCTTGAAGGCGAGCGAGGTCGACTGCACGGTCCGGCTCCGACGTGTCAGGGGCGGGGGGCGCCGATCGGCGGCTCGTCGAGGGCGCCGGCCAGGACCTCGGCGACGTGGCGCGCCTCGATGGCGGAGCCGGTCCGCTTCAGCCGCCCGGCGATGTTCATCAGGCAGCCGAGATCGCCCGCGAGCAAAGTCTCGGCGCCGGTCGATTCGACGTCGGCGACCTTGTCGCTGACCATCCGGGTCGAGATCTCGGGGTACTTGACGCAGAAGGTGCCGCCGAAGCCGCAGCAGACGTCGGTGCCTTCGAGCTCGACGAGCTGCAGCCCGCGCACGCTCTCAAGCAGGCGGCGCGGCTGCCGCCTGATCCCGAGCTCGCGCAGGCCCGAACAGGCATCGTGATAGGTCACGACGCCGGCGAAGCTCGCGTCGACCGTCTCGATCCCGCGCACGTCGACCAGGAAGCTCACGAGCTCGTGGGTCCGTTCCGCCACCGCGCGCGCCCGGGCCGCGAACGGGTCCGCGGCCTCGAACAGCTCTGGATAGTGCTTTCGGAGCATTCCCGCGCAGGAGCCCGACGGCACGACCACGTAGTCGAACGGCTCGAGCGCCACGATCGTCTGCCGGGCGATCGCGACCGTGTCGGCGCGGTCGCCCGAATTGTAGGCCGGCTGGCCGCAGCAGGTCTGCGCCTCCGGCACCTCGACCCGGCAGCCCGCGGCCTCGAGCAGCTTGACCGCGGCGAAGCCGATCGAGGGTCGGAACAGATCGACCAGGCAGGTGACGAACAGCGCGACGCGCGGGCCTTGTTCGGGCATGTCTCGATCAGACGGCTGGGACGGCGGCCGAACCTAGACCGTTTCCAAGGCCGGTGGAACCTCTCCGCCGGCCGGGCCGGACCGTCAGCCGACCGGGGCCAGGGTCCGTGGCAGGAGCAGGGTCAGGTGCCCCGGGTGCTTCATCCGCCCGGCCGCGGCCTCGGCCCGGGATCCGCTGCCGAAGAACACGTCGCCCCTGACCACGCCCCTGATCGCGCCGCCGGTGTCCTGGGCGACCATGAGCCGGCGGAACGGCGCCTCACCCTCCGGCCAGGGCACGCGGGTGTCGAGCCAGACCGGCGCGCCGAGCGGCAGGAAGCGGCGATCGACCGCGAGCGAGCGCTCGGTGGTGAGCGGCACGCCCTGCGCCCCGAGCGGGCCCTCCGAAGAATCCAGCCCGTCGAGCTCGTGGAAGAAGACGTAGGAGCGGTTCCGCCCCATGAGGTCGACCGCTTCCTCCGGGTGCGCCTCGAGCCAGGCGCGGATCGCCTGCATCGACATCGCCTCCCGGCTGATCTCGCCGCGCTCGATCAGGTCGCGCCCGATCGCCCGGTAGGGGTGCCCGTTCTGGCCCGCGTAGCCGACCCGGACCGCGGTGCCGTCCGCCAGACGGACCCGGCCCGAGCCCTGGATCTGCAGGAAGAACTTGTCGACCGGGTCGTCGACCCAGAGGATCTCGAGCTCGCGGTCCGCGAGGACGCCGGCGTCGATCTCGCGCCTCGAGAAGTACGGCACGACCTCGCCGGCATCGACGCGACCCATGATCCGCCGGCCGTCGAGCGCGGGATCGAAGCGTCCGAGATCGATCAGCAGGAGGTCGTCCGGCACGCGGTAGAGCGGCACGCGGTATCGGCCGCCGTAGGTTCTCGAACCTTCGAGCAGCGGCTCGTAGTAGCCGGTGAACAGGCCCTCCTCGCGATCGCCGTCGCCGACCCGGTAGGGCGTGAACCGGGTTTCGAAGAAGGCGCGGACCCGGGACGGCGTGGAGCCCGGCGCGATTGCCGCGGCCTCCGAACATGCGGGGCGCCAGTCGCCGACCTGGCCGAAGCGGAACCCGGCCTTGGCGTCGAAGAGCGCGTCGTCCGTCTTCCGGCCGAGCGTCGCGCAGGATCGGAGGAAGGCTTCCAGCGCCGGGCGGGGATCCCCGCTCGCCCAGCCCCGGATCGTCTCGAACGCCACCGGGCGGAGCGACAGGTCGGGCTCGGCCGGCGCCTCGGGCTCGGTCGAGCACGCGGCAAGCAGGCCGGCGAGCACGACCGCGAGCACCCCGACCCGCCCAAGCGAGGAGCTTCGGTGGCTCACGGACGACGAAGGATCAGGACGGTGTGCGGGTCTCGG
This sequence comes from Geminicoccaceae bacterium, assembly GCA_036375275.1. GTDB lineage: Bacteria > Pseudomonadota > Alphaproteobacteria > Geminicoccales > Geminicoccaceae > DASUSF01. The sequence continues at coordinate 15,998 of DASUSF010000078.1, forward strand.
CGAGCGCCCAGTTCGGGTCCCGGCTCCGGGTGTCGCGCTCGAACGTCCAGAGGTCCACGACCTCTTCGGCGGTCGACGGATCGCCCTCCAGGATCCGCCCCTGGGCGTCGCGCAGCACGTTGATCTGGTCGCTGACGAAGCGGAGCGCGATCCGGGCCCGCGCGCCGACCATGGAGGCCGCCGCGACCTCCTGGGTGCGGACGGTCACGAGCCGGGTCTCGAGCGCCTGGCCCTCAGCCTCGCGCTGGTCGATCGCGCGGGCGAACCCCTCGAACACGTCGTCCTCGAGCAGCGGCCTGAGCGCATCTTTGTCGCCGGCGGAGAACGCCTCGACGATCATTTCGAACGCGGCGCGCGCGCCGGTCATGAAGTGGGCGAGGTCGAAGCTCGGGTCGGCCCGCCGGATCTCGATCAGGCCCTGGCGAACCCGCTCGTCGGTGATTTCGTCGAAGGCTTGTTCCGTGTCCACAGACTTCGCCCGATCCGGAAGAGCGACCACGTTGTCACCCGCCCCGTTCGGCCGGGTGCTCATCCATCCGCCGGTCCGGCGCCGCTCATGCCCGGTGCGCCGACCGAGCACACTCCGAAGCCGGAGCGCGATGAACGCCGCGACCATCGCGAAGAAGAGGATATCGATGTAGGCAAAGCCGTCCGACAATTCTCGCTCCATCGATCCCCGGGTTGCAGCGGCGGACGTTTTTGCGGATGGTGGCGCGCGGGCACCCCGCGCCTTTTACCGTAGCCCTCCAACCATATAATGTCCCTCGCCAAAAAACAAAGCTTCCGACCCCCGATCGCGCTGCTCCTGCTGATCGCATTCATCGGGGTGCCGCTGCTCGAGATCGCGATCTTCATCCAGGTCGGCGGCATCATCGGCCTCGGCTGGACGCTGGCGCTCGTGGTGCTGACCGCGCTCGCCGGGACGTTCCTGCTCCGTCAGCAGGGCTTCCAGGTCCTCCGCCGCGCCCAGCGCCAGCTCGACACCGGCAAGGTCCCGGTGGCCGAGGTCTTCGAGGGGGTCTGCCTCCTGTTCGCCGGCGCGCTGCTCCTGACGCCTGGCTTCTTCACGGACGTGGTGGGCGGCCTGCTCCTGCTGCCGCCGGTGCGCGCGCTGCTGTTCGCGCAGGTGAAGTCCAGGATCGAGGCGGAGGTCACGCGGCGGGGCGGCGGGCCTGGCGGCCCCGCGGGCGAGCCCGAGGTGATCGACGTCGAGTTCCGCGAGGTCGAGCCCGGCGACGGGCCGGTCGAGGGGGAGCCGAAGGGGCCGATGCCGCCGCCCCGCGGCCGCTGGGGATCCGGCCCGTGATCCTGGTCCGCCAC
>DASUSF010000079.1:0-3443 GCA_036375275.1 Geminicoccaceae bacterium
GCATGCGCGTCCTCGGGCTGGCCGCCCGCCGCGCCGACGCCGGCCTCGACCACCTGGACGAGCGGGACGTCGAGAGCGGCTTCGTCTTCCTCGGCCTCCAGGGGATGATCGACCCGCCGCGCCCCGAGGCGATCGAGGCGGTGCACGCCTGCCGCGAGGCCGGCATCGTGGTCAAGATGATCACCGGCGATCACGGCGCCACCGCGCGCGCGATCGGCGAGAAGCTCGGCCTCGCCGGGCCGGACGACGCGGCGGTGACCGGAGCCGAGCTCGCGGGCGCGGACCCGGACGAGATGCGGAGGCGCGCCACCGGCCACAACGTGTTCGCCCGGGTCGCGCCCGAGCACAAGCTGCAGCTGGTGCGCGCGCTGCAGGCGGAGGGCCACGTGGTCGCGATGACCGGGGACGGCGTCAACGACGCCCCCGCGCTCAAGCAGGCGGACATCGGGGTCGCCATGGGCATCACCGGCACGGAGGTCTCCAAGGAGGCCGCCGACATGGTGCTGACCGACGACAACTTCGCCTCGATCGAGGCCGCGGTCGAGGAGGGCCGCCGGGTCTACGACAACCTGATCAAGGCGCTCGCCTTCGTGCTCCCGACCAACCTCGGCCTCGCCCTGATCCTGATGGTCGCGGTCGCCGCCTTCCCGATCGTGGGCGGCGAGCCGATCCTGCCGATGCAGCCGGTGCAGATCCTCTGGATCAACCTGGTCGCCGCGGTCGCGCTCGCTCTGCCGCTGAGCTTCGAGGCGATGGAGCCGGACATCATGCGCCGCCCGCCCCGGCGGCCGGACGCCCCGGTCATGAGCCCGTTCGTGGTGCAGCGGACGATCGGCGTCGCGGTCCTGATGGCGGCGGGCGCGCTGGCCGTGTTCCTGGCCGAGCAGCCGGCGGGGGAGGGCGGCCGGGGCGCCGGCTACGCCCTCGCCCAGACGCAGGCGGTCACCACGGTGATCTTCTTCCAGATCTTCTACCTGCTGAACTGCCGCTCCTTCCAGGAGTCGTTCCTGCGCATCGGGGTCACGAGCAATCCCTGGATCTTCGTCGGCATCGGGGCGATCCTGGTGCTGCAGGCCGGCTTCGTCTATCTGCCCTTCATGAACGCCGTGTTCGGCTCGGCGCCGCTCGATCTCCGGGGCTGGCTCGAGGCGACGCTGGTCGGGGCGCTCATCATGCCGGTGATCGGGCTCGAGAAGTGGTGGCGGCGACGCTCCGGCGGCGGCGAGGAGGCGCGAGGGGCGCGCCCGACGGATCGTCCGGCCGAAACCCCCGCCGGCGGTCGGGGCACGCCCTCATGACATGGCGCATGCCATCCGCTCCTGAACTGTCGTAGACGTCCGGGCGCGGGCGCGCCGGGCCGGCGGACGGGACGCCGCCGGGCCGCGTGCCGCCATGCGACGCCACGGCCGGGACAAGGGAGCGGCATGCACGCCGAGACGCTCGATCTTCGCGAGGTGATGGTGTTCCTGGTCGCGGCCGGTGTGGTCGTGCCCCTGATCCAGCGGCTCGGGATCGGCTCGGTGCTCGGCTTTCTCGCGGTCGGGCTGGTGATCGGCCCGTTCGGGCTCGCCCGCTTCACCGACGACCTGCCCTGGCTCGGCTATGCCGTGATCGCCGATCTCGAGGGGGTGCGCTCGCTCGCCGAGCTCGGGGTGGTGTTCCTGCTGTTCATGATCGGGCTCGAGCTGTCGCTCGAGCGGCTGTGGGCGATGCGCCGCGCCGTGTTCGGGCTCGGCGGGGCGCAGGTGGTGGTGACCGGCGCGGTGATCACCGGGGTCGCCTCGCTGTTCGACAACACGCTCGCCGCCGCGGTCGTGCTCGGCGCCGGCTTCGCGCTGTCCTCGACCGCGATCGTGATGCAGCTGCTCGCCGACAACCGGCGGCTCGGCACCGTGACCGGACAGACCACCTTCGCGGTGCTCCTGTTCCAGGATCTCGCGGTCCTGCCGATCCTGTTCATGGTCGGCGCGTTCGCCGAGCGGAGCGGCGGCTCGGTCACGTTCGCCTTCGTCCTCGCCCTCGGCCAGGCGGCGGTCGCGGTCGCGGTGATCCTGCTGGTCGGCCGCGCGGTGATCCGACCGCTGTTCCGCTTCGTCGGCAGCAGCGCCAGCCGGGAGATGTTCCTGGCCTCGGTCCTGCTCGTGATCATCGGCACCTCGATCGCGACCGAGCACGCCGGGCTGTCGATGGCGCTCGGCGCCTTTCTGGCCGGCCTGGTGTTCGCCGAGACCGAGTACCGGCACGCGATCGAGGTCGACATCGAGCCGTTCAAGGGGCTGCTGCTCGGCCTGTTCTTCGTCTCGGTCGGGATGGGGATCGACATCCTCCAGGTCGCGGCGAAGCCGCTCTGGCTGGCGGCCTCGGTGGTCGGGCTGTTCCTGATCAAGGGCGGGATCTTCTACGGCCTCGCCCGGATCGCCCGGCGGCCTCGCCCGGTGGCGCTGGAATCCGCGCTCCTGCTCGGCCAGGGCGGCGAGTTCGCCTTCCTGGTCGTCGGCCTGGCGTTCGCCCTCGGCCTGATGCCGAACGACACCGTGCAGTTCATGCTCATCGTCACCGGCCTGACCATGGTCGCGACGCCGCTGGTCGCGCAGCTCGCGCGTCGCCTCGCGCTCGTGCTGGAGGCCCGGGACGCCAGCCGCCGCGACGAGGAGGTCGACCTCCCCGGCGCGCTCAGCGGCCACGTGGTCATCGCCGGCTATGGCCGGGTCGGCCAGATGCTCGGCACCGTCCTCGGCGCCCAGGAGCTGCCCTATCTGGCGCTCGACACCAACAGCGTGCTCGTCGGTGGCTTCCGCCGCCAGGGTGCCGGCATCTTCTTCGGCGACGCGCGGCGGCCGGACATGCTGAAGAAGGCGGGCGTGGAGCGGGCGTGCGCCCTGGTCGTCACCATGGACAGCCCGCTCGCCGCGGAGCGGGTCGTCGAGGTCGCGAGGGCGCACTGGCCCGATCTCACGATCTACGCCCGCGCCCGCGATACCGTGCACGCGCGGCGCCTGCTCGGCCACGGGGCCACCCACGTGATCCCCGAGACGGTCGAGGCGAGCCTGCAGCTCAGCGAGATGGTGCTGACCGGCGCCGGCGTCCCGGACGGGGCCGCGCGTCACCTGATCGAGGTCCGCCGGCAGGCCGAGCAGGCGGCCCTCGACCAGCGCCGCGAAACGACGGCGGGTGCGCCTTGAGCGCTGGAGCGATTGCCGATGAGACAGAACCGCATCGCGCCGCGACGCCCTTCCGCTCATCGGAAGAAAATTGCTCTACTCCAATGAATCAGAGCGGATTCGCCCGATCGGAACCGCTGGCAAGGCGGTTCCGTCATATCGGGATCCGCTCCAGAGCGGATCCCGAGATCAGGTCGAACCACGCGATGTGCGGCGACGCCGCGCCAATCGAGAAGAACTGCTCTACCTCTTTGAGTAGAGCAGTTTTATCCGGAAGCGAGT
>DASUSF010000080.1:0-2299 GCA_036375275.1 Geminicoccaceae bacterium
CATCCCGAGGTGGTCGGCACGATGGGCCAGCTGCCGGAGGGGGCGGTGATCCTGGTCGAGGACGAGGCGCAGGCCGAGCGGGTCCGCGTGCCCGATCCGGAGAACCTTGCCTACGCCACCCAGACCACGCTCTCGGTGCGCGAGACCGAAGGTGTGCTCAGGATCCTGAAGCGACGCTTCCCGGCCATCGTCGGGCCGCGCCGCGAGGACATCTGCTACGCGACCACCAACCGCCAGCGCGCGGTCGAGACGATCGCTCCGGAGGCGGATCTGACGCTCGTGATCGGCGCGCCGAACTCGTCGAACTCGAGACGGCTGGTCGAGGTCGCGCTCGCCGCCGGCTGTCCTCGCGCCCAGCTTCTGGAGAGCGCCTCTGCGATGGACTGGACGCTGCTCGAGGGCGTCTCGAAGGTCGCGGTCAGCGCCGGCGCCTCGGCGCCGGAGAGTCTGGTCGACGGCCTGATCGACGCGCTCCGGGACCGCTTCGAGGTCGCCGTCCGCGAGATCCGCGTGGTCAAGGAGGACGTGACCTTCCGGGCGCCCCCGATCCCGCTCCGGCGGGCGTCTTGAGGGGGGAGGTGGCGCGGCCGCGCCGGGGCGATCTCCAGGCCTGAGGCGGAGGTGGCGGTCTACACGACGATCGACCCCGCCGCGCTGGCGCGGTTCATGGCCGGGTTCGACCTCGGCGCCGTCCGCAGCCTCGACGGCATCGCCGAGGGCGTCGAGAACTCCAACTATCACCTCGTGACCGAGCGCGGTCGCTTCATCCTGACCCTCTACGAGCGCCGGGTCGCTCCGGACGACCTGCCGTTCTTCCTCGGCCTGATGGAGCACCTCGCGGCGCGGGGCGTGCCGTGCCCGGTCCCGGTCCGGGGGCGGGACGGCAGCGCGCTGCACGAGCTGTGCGGCCGCCCGGCGGCGATCGTGAGCTTCCTCGACGGCCGCTCGATCGAGCGCATCGGGGCTCCGCACTGCGGCGCGCTCGGCGGCGCACTCGCGGATCTGCATCTGGCGGGCCGGACGTTCGAGGGGGAGCGGCCGAACGACCTCTCGCTCGACGGCTGGCGCCGGCTCGCGGGCGCCTCTGCCGGTGACGCCGACCGGGTGGTTCCCGGCCTTGGCGCCGAGATCGAGCGGGAGCTCGCCGAGCTGGCAGCGGCCTGGCCGGCCGGGCTGCCGCGCGGCGTGATCCACGCCGACCTGTTCCCGGACAACGTGTTCTTCGAGCGCCACGCGGTCACCGGCCTGATCGACTTCTACTTCGCCTGCACCGATCTCCTCGCCTACGACATCGCGATCTGCCTGAACGCCTGGTGCTTCGAGCCCGACGGCGCGTTCAACATCACCAAGGCCCGGCACCTGCTCCGGGGCTACGTCGAGCGGCGCCCGCTCGAAGCGGCCGAGCTCGAGGCGCTGCCGCTGCTCGCCCGCGGCGCCGCCTTCCGCTTCCTCCTGACCCGGCTGTTCGACTGGCAGAACCGCATCGAGGGCGCGCTGGTGCGCCCCAAGGACCCGCTCGAGTATCTGAACAAGCTCCGCTTCCACCGCGGGCTCAGGGGCCCTGGCGCCTACGGCCTTGCCTGAGGACGCGGGCGGCGAGGAGGACGTGGTCGAGATCCACACCGACGGCGCCTGCTCCGGCAACCCGGGGCCCGGCGGCTACGGCGCGGTGCTGCGCTGGCGCGGGCGGCTGCGCGAGCTGTCCGGCTACGAGGCGCCGACGACCAACAACCGGATGGAGCTGATGGCGGCGATCGCCGCGCTCGAGACCCTGAAGCGGCCGATGCGGGTGCGCCTGGTCACCGACAGCAACTACCTCCGCCACGGGATCACCCAATGGCTGCCGGGCTGGAAGGCGCGGGGCTGGCGCACCGCGGACAAGAAGCCGGTCAAGAACCGCGACCTCTGGGAGCGGCTCGAGGCGGCGCTGCACCACCACGACGTGAGCTGGGCCTGGGTGAAGGGCCACGCCGGCCACCCCGACAACGAGCGCGCCGATGCGCTCGCCCGGGCGGCGATCCGGGCGCGGGGCGAGACGCCGCCCGTGCCCGGCTGAGCCGTCCTCCTCAGGCGCCTGTCCTGGAGGAAGAGCGCGAACCTTCTTGCTCCCTCCCCCTCCCCCTAGAGCGGATCCCGATATGACGGAACCGCCTGCAAGCGGAAAACAGAGCAATTTCCTTCCGATGAGCGGAAGGACGTCGATCGGAAATTGCTCTAAGGGAGAGCGCGACCCCTTGTTGCTCCCTCTCCCTCGAGGGAGAGGGACGGGGTGAGGGTGGTGTATCGATCGGCGATGGGC
>DASUSF010000081.1:0-3178 GCA_036375275.1 Geminicoccaceae bacterium
CGTTCGGGCCCATGACGACGCTGAGCAGGCCGGGCCGGAGCACGAGGTCGATGCCGTCGATCAGCCGCCGGCCGCCGGCCTCGAACGCCAGCCCCCGCGCTTCGAGCGGCAGGACCGGAGGCGGCAGCGTCCGGCGCCCGACCTCGACCCCCTGGAGCGCCCGCTCAAGCATAGGCGGTGCGGGCGGCGCTGGTCCGGACCGCCATGACCGCGCCGTTGATCAGCATCGCGAGCACCACCAGCACGATGCCGAGCGCGAGCGCGAGCGCGAGGTCGCCCTTCGAGGTCTCGAGCGCGATCGCCGTGGTCATGAGCCGGGTGACGTGGTTGATGTTGCCGCCGACGATGATCACCGCCCCCACCTCGGCGATCGCGCGGCCGAAGCCGGCGAGCGCCACGGTGAGCAGGCTGTAGCGCGCGTCCCAGAGCAGGGTCCGGGCGACCTCGAGCCGCCGGAGCGCGAGCGAGCGTAGATGCTCGTCGTACTCCGCGTGCAGGTCCTCCACGACCTGCCTGGTCAGCGCCGCCACGATCGGGGTCACGAGCACGGTCTGCGCGATGATCATGGCGCTCGGCGTGTAGAGCAGCCCGAGCACCCCGAGCGGCCCGGCGCGCGACAGCATGAGGTAGACCATGAGGCCCACCACGACCGGCGGCAGGCCCATCAGCGCGTTCAGCAGCACGAGCGCCGCCCCGCGCCCGGGGAAGCGGGTCACGGCGAGGCCGGCGCCGAGCGGTAGCCCGATCAGGCAGGCGGCCGCGATGGCGCTCACGCTCACCCGGAGCGACAGCCCGATGATCTCGAGGAGATTGGCGTCGCCCGCGGCGATCAGGCCGAAGGCCAGGCCGAACGCCGCGCCGAAGTCCTGCATGGATGAACCCAGCCGATGAGGTCGCGCCCAGTCTTGCAGAAAATGATGTTCTCTGTCGATAGAGGCCCGATTGCGGACAGGGAGCAGCCAAACGCGGGATTATGCAGGCATGCGGCGTGAACGCGGGGACGTGCGTGGCAAGAGTGGGATGGATGGCACGGGCGGTCGGAGGCATCGTATTGTGCACCGGCGCGGTGCACCCTTGGGTAGTCCCGCGGATCGAGCGGGCTGAACGTACATGCACCCGCCGTGTCCGTCCGCGGTCTGGCCCCGGTCAAAGGGTCGGTAGCTCGACCCGCGGTCACAGGAGGAGGAGAGAGGTATGCGCGAGATCTGGCGGGTCTGCGGCATCGCCATGGCCGGCGCCATAGTGGTGGCGTCGGGCGGGGCGGCCCAGCCGGTCGGACCCGAGCTGACACCGAAGCTCCGGGATCTGCTCCGTCAGGAGATGGCGAGCGTGCTCGTCGCCAGCCAGGAGATCCTCGGCGCCGTAGTGACGGGGGATCATGCCACGATCGCTGACCGCGCGCAGCGGATCCACGACAGCTTCATCCTCGAGCAGTCGCTGAGCGACCAGGACCGCAAGGACCTGATGTCAGCGGTGCCGCCGGAGTTCGTCGAGCTCGACCGCGCCTTCCACGAGACCTCCGCCGAACTCGCGGCGGCCGCGCGCGCCGGGGACGTCGAGCGGGAGCTGATCACCTTCGGCGAGATGACCGGCGCCTGCGTCGCGTGCCACGCGCGATTCGCGGGCGATCGCTTCCCGGCGCTCGCGGAGGAGTGAGGACGACCCGCCGGGGGTGGCCACCGACGATGCCCTCCGGAGCGCCGCAGGCCCTCACGGGTCCGGCGCCGGGGCACCTCAAAGCCGATGAGCAGCGGGCCCGGTACGGGATCCCGCGGCGCGCAGGGGGTCGAGCTCAGGCCGGCTTCTCGAGCAGCGCGCGGAGCATCCAGGCCTGCTCCTCGTGCTGCTCCATCAGCCCGGTCAGGAAATCCGCCGTGCCGGCATCCTCGAGGTCGTCGTCGACCCGCTTGATGTCCTTCCTGAGCTGCTGAACGATCGACTCGTGGTCGGCCAGGAGATTGCGGACCATCGTATCCGCGTCCGGATGCCCGCTCTCTTCGGACAGCCGGGCGTCGCTGGTGAAGGTCGCCATGCTGCCGGCGGCGAGCACGCCGACCGCCCGGGCCCGCTCCGCGATGTCGTCGATGATCGGGGCGAGGATCTTGTACTGCTCCTCGAAGAACTCGTGCAGCGTCCTGAACTTCGGCCCGACCACGTTCCAGTGGTAGTTCCGGGTCTTGATGTAGAGCACGTGCTCGTCGGCCAGCAGCTTGTTGAGGATCCGGCCGACCTCTTCGCGCACCTGGCCCTTGAGGCCGATTTCGACGTCCATGTTCCCTCCTCGTCGCAGGCGTTCGGCTGCCGGGGTACGCGCTCAGCGCCCCGGCGGATCAGATCCCGCCGAGGTCGAGACGCCCGTCGAGCAGCGACGTTGCCATGAGGTCAACGTCGGCACCGAGCGGACGATCCTCGGCGAGGAACGGGCTGAGCGTGCGGATCGCCCGATGCGCCGCCTCGAGGCGGGGGCTGGAGGCCAGCGGGCGGCGGAGCTCGACCCCCTGCGCCGCGGCGAGCAGCTCGATCGCGACGATCCGGGCGGCGTTGCCGGCCATCGGCAGCAGCCGGCGGGCGGCGTAGGTCGCCATCGAGACGTGGTCCTCCTGGCCGGCCGAGGTGACCCGGTTGTCGATCCCGACCGCCGCGGCGAGGTGCTGGTTCTCGCTCGCGAGCGCCGCTGCCGTCACCTGGGCGATCATGAAGCCGGAGTTGAGCCCCGGGTCCGGGCTCAGGAAGGCCGGCAGCTGGCTCAGCTGCGGGTCGATCAGGAGGGCGGTCCGCCGCTCGCTGAGCGAGCCCGTCTCGGCCAGCGCGAGCGCGATCCGGTCGGCGGCGAAGGCGACGCTCTGGCCGTGAAAGTTGCCGCCGGAGAGGATCAGGCCGTCCTCCGGGAAGACCAGCGGGTTGTCGGAGACGCCGTTCGCCTCGCGCAGCAGGACCGCGCCCGCCTCGTCCAGAAGCTCGAGGCACGGCCCCATGACCTGCGGCTGGCAGCGGAGGCTGTAGGGATCCTGGACACGATCGCATTCCAGATGGGACGCGCGGATCGCGCTGCCCGCCAGCAGCGCCGCGAGGCGCGCCGCCACCGCCGCCTGATGGGGATGATTGCGGAGCGCCTGGATGCGCGGGTCGAACGGCACGTCGCTGCCGAGCGCCGCGTCGACGCTCATCGCGCCCGCGA
>DASUSF010000082.1:0-2219 GCA_036375275.1 Geminicoccaceae bacterium
GCCGAGGCGGCCCTGCTCCGCTACGAGGACCGGCTCGCCCGCGGCCTCGCGACCGTGATCAACCTGCTCGATCCCGAGGCGATCGTCCTCGGCGGCGGCCTCTCGCGGCTCGAGCGCCTGTACCGGAACGTGCCGGGGCGGCTCGATCGCTACGCCTTCACGGACGTCGTCCGCACCCGCCTGCTGCCGCCGGCCTACGGCGACTCCTCGGGGGTGCGCGGCGCTGCGTGGCTGGGCCGGACGCTCGCCGGCTGATCGCTCCCGCCGGAGCGATATTCCGATCCACCGCGAACGTCCGGACACGCCGCGCCGATCGACAAGAACTGCTCCATCTCATTGGCGTGGAGCAGCGTGATCGAGACGAGCATCGGCAGAGGGATCGCGTCCGAGCGGATGCTGCTCCAGGGCGGCCGGCGGCACGCCGCCGGCCCGGCCCGTGCGCCGCACGGGGCGCGGCTTCAGCAGTCCGGCGGTTCGACCAGGTCGAGCTCGACCAGATCCGCTTCCAGGCTGAACTCGCCGTAGTCGAGCACGAGGTCCCTGAGCACGCCGTCCTCGTCGAGCAGGAAGGTGGTCTCGAACTCGGGCACGCCGCCCGGACCCTCGGCCTTGTAGTAGGCCATGCTGACCGGCCACGCCCGGCGCGAGCCGGCCATGCCGCCGGTCCCCGGCGGGTCGATGGTCCGCGGCTGGCCGATCACGGTGGCGATCTGGGTCAGGGCGTCGAAGCCCCAGCCATCGAACACCGCGTGGCTGACGAAACGCTCGCCGCCCGCCGCACCCTCGAGGACCCGCTCCAGATGGTCGGTCGGGAAAACCGTGCCGGGCGGCAGCGTCACCTGACGCTCCTCGGGGGTCTTGAAGGTCGCGCGGGCGCTCTCGCCGTTGCGCGACGCCGAGCCCCGGAACTCCTCCTCGATGGTGTCGCCCTCGAAGCTCCGGACCGAGTACCGAAGGCTGCTGCCGTCGAGCGATTCCCAGCTGCTGAACCGGACATCGTGGGTGAAGCTTTCGCCCTCTTCGGTCGCCGCGACGAAGCCCAGCCGCTGGCGCGAGATCCAGCCATCGCAGGCGCGGCGCCACTCGATGACGAGACCGCCGTTGACCTGCAGGAGCGGGCCGCCGGCGGGCTCCGCCGCGAGGCTCAGGCGGTACGCTGCCTGATGCGGCGCCAGGGCCGCGGCCGCGCCGGGAGCGGGCGTGAGCCCGAGCAGCAGACCGGCGATCGGGCCGCAGACGCGCCGCATGCAGAACTCCCTCCTCGCTCCCGGCCTTCCTGGTCCCAGCGCAACCGGTCGAGACATGGTATGGTGGCACGCGCCCCGGACATACGATAGGAAAAACCAACGCCTGCAAGGTACGGGACTAGCATGGACACACCCGCGATCCTGGTCACCCGCAAGCTGCCGCCGGCGGTCGAGGAGCGTCTCCGCCGGGACTACCGGCCGCGGCTCAACGAGGACGACCGCCCGATCCCGCCGGACGAGCTGATCGAGATGAGCGCCGGCGCGGATGCGATCATCACCGTCCCGACCGACCGCTGGCGTGCGGCGGAGATCGAGCGGCTGCCGGAGCGCCTGCGCGCCATCGCCACGTTCTCGGTCGGCTTCGACCACATCGACCTGGATGCGGCGCGGGCGCGCGGCATCGTGGTCACCAACACGCCGGACGTGCTGACCGAGGCGACGGCGGACACCGCGATGCTGTGCCTGCTCGGCGCCGCGCGCCGCGCCTTCGAGGGCGAGGCGCTGGTGCGCACCGACAGCTGGGACGGCTGGACCCCGACGCAGCTCCTCGGCGTCGAGATGAACGGCTCCGCCCTAGGCATCGTCGGCCTCGGCCGGATCGGTCGTGCGGTGGCCCGGCGCGCCCGCGCGTTCGGCATGGAGATCCACTACCACGACCCGGTGCGGCTGCCGGAGGACCTCGAGCAGGGGGCGATCTACCACGCCGACCTCGACGAGATGCTGCCCGAGGTCCGGTTCCTCTCGCTGCACTGTCCGATGTCCGAGGACAGCCGGCACATGATCGACGCCCGGGCCCTCAGCCTCCTGCCGCGTGGCGCCGTGCTCGTCAACACCGCGCGCGGTGCTCTGATCGACGACGTCGCGGTGCTCGATGCCCTCGACAGCGGTCAGCTGTTCGCCGTCGGCCTCGACGTCTACGAGGGCGAGCCCCGGCTCCACGACGGCTACCGGATCCGGCGCAACTGCTTCCTG
>DASUSF010000083.1:0-6737 GCA_036375275.1 Geminicoccaceae bacterium
GAGGCGGTCGGTCGCTTCGGAGCGGACGAGCAGATGCGCTGCGTGCGCGATCTCCGGCCCGAGGCGGTCTCGCTCGCGCTCCGCGAGCTGGTGCCGGATGCCGCCGCGGAGGAGGCCGGGGGCCGGTTCTTCGCCTGGCTCAGAGACGAGGGGATCGCGCCCCAGTTCATCCTGTACGATCCGGAGGATGCGGCACGCTTCCGGGAGCTGCACCGAAGGCGCGTGATCCCGCAGGCGCGCCCGTTTGCGCTGTTCGTGCTCGGCCGCTACGTCGATCCGGTCGAGGTGCGCCCGGCCGACCTGCTGCCGTTCCTCGTCGGCCACGACCCGGCCCTGCCGTGGTCGATGTGCGCGTTCGGGCCTGCGGAGTGCGGCGCGGCACTCGCCACCGCGGCCATCGGCGGCCACGTCCGGCTCGGCTTCGAGAACAACACCCGGCTCGCGGACGGCGCCGAGGCGCCCGACAACGCGGCTCTGGTCCGCCAGCTCGCCGCCGTCGTGCCGCTCACCGGCCGTCGCCTGGCGTCGGTCGAAGATGCGCGCGAGCTGTTCCGCGCCACCGCCGCCTGAGGTCGGCCGAGCGGATTCAGTCCTCTTTCTTGCCGTCGCGGCTCGCGGCCGCCGCCATCCCGCTCAGGAACTGCGAGAAGAAGCGCTCCTGCATCTCGCCCAGGCCCTTGAGCCCGCCCGGCAGCCAAAGCCGCATCAGCGCGTCCGGGTCGAGCTCGTCGATCTTCTTCTCGAGCCGCTGATGCATCTTCTGGACCAGCGCATCCTGCATCGGCTCGAGGTTCGGGAACCCGAAGAAGGTGCGCGCCTCGATCGGCGTGCAGTCGATGTCGATCCTGATCTTCACGGGCCCTCCGCGCCTCGCCAGAGCAGCGCCCGGATGGACGTGCCAACACAAGATGGCGGCTCCGCCGGCGGATCGCCAGCGGCGGCATCGGCAGCCGTGCGGACGACCGTCGCGCGACGACCACGGGCGGTGTAGATCTGCCGGAGTTGAGGAAACGTCGGGCGCCTCCGGGTCGGAGCCATGGACCAGGACATCGAAGCCGTCGACCGGCCGGCCGCCGAGCTCGCGGTCGTGGGCCCGGACGCGGCCATCGGCGCCGCGGGTCGGGTGCCGGTCCTCACCTTTGCCGGGCTCGAGCACCGCTTCGGGACGCGGCCGATCCTCAGAATCGACTTCTTCGAGGTGCCGGCGGGCGAGCACGGCGTGCTGATGGGTCCCTCGGGCACCGGCAAGACCACGCTGCTCCACCTGATCGCCGGGCTGCTCAGGCCGAGCGAGGGGCGGATCGCGATCGAGGGACGCTGGCTCGACACGATGCGGCGGGGCGAGCTGGATCGCTTCCGTGGCCGGATGGTCGGCATCGTCCTGCAGCGCCTGCACCTCCTGCCGGCCCTGACCGTGCTCGGCAACCTCCGCCTCGCCCGCTGGCTCGCCGGGCTGCCCGCGGACCCGGCGGCGATCCGTCATCTGCTCGACGCGCTCGGGATCCGCCACCTCGCCCGGGCGCGGCCGGCCGAGCTGAGCCAGGGGGAGGCGCAGCGGGTCGCGATCGCGCGCGCCCTGGTCAACCGGCCGCGGCTGATCCTCGCCGACGAGCCGACCTCGGCGCTGGACGACCGGAACGCGGCCCTGGTGATCGAGCTGCTCATGGGGCAGGCCGCGGCTTCGGACGCGACCCTGATCGTCGCCACCCACGACGCCCGGATCGTCGACCGGTTCGGGCACCGGCTCCTGCTCGGGCGCCGCCCATGAACCTCCTGACCCTGAGCTTCGCCTATCTCCGCGCGCAGGCCCCGAACGCCGCCCTCAACGTCGTCCTGCTCGCCTTCGGCGTCGCGACCATCGCGCTCCTGCTGCTGTTCAGCGCGCAGCTCGAGGACCGGCTGACCCGGGACGCCCAGGGCATCGACCTCGTGATCGGCGCCAAGGGCAGCCCGCTGCAGCTGATCCTCTCGAGCGTCTACCACGTCGACGCGCCGACCGGGAGCGTGCCGCTCGGCGAGGTCGAGCGCTGGGCGGCGGACCCGCGGGTCGAAGCCGTCATCCCGATCGCGCTCGGCGACACCGTCGACGGGTTTCGGATCGTCGGGACCACGCCGGCCTACGTCGACCACTACCGGCAGGAGCTGGCGGAAGGGCGGCTCTGGGCCAGCCCGCAGGAGGCGGTGCTGGGCGCGGAGGCCGCGCGCCGGCTCGGGCTCCGGCTCGACGACATGTTCATCGCGAGGCACGGGCTCGGCGGCGGCGGCGCCGGGCACACTGGCAGCCCCTATCGGGTGGTCGGGCTGCTCGCACCCGGAGGGACCGTGCTCGACCGCCTGGCGCTCACCGGCCTCGAGAGCGTCTGGACCACCCACGGGATCGAGCCGCCCCCGGCAGCGAACGATCCGGACGCGCTCAAGGATGCGACGGCAACCGCTCCGCAGGGGGGCGGCGACGGGCCCGAGGTCAACGCCTTCCTGGTCCGCTACGCGGCGCCGGGCGCCGAGGCCGAGCTGCCGCGCGAGGTCAACCTCGAGACCCGGCTCCAGGCCGCCGCCCCGGCGGCCGAGCTCGACCGCCTCCTCCTCCTGGTCGGCACCGGCATCGACGCCCTCCGGGTGCTCGGGGCGCTGCTCATCGCGGCGGCCGTGCTCAGCGTGTTCGTCGCCCTCTGGAGCGGGCTCAAGGAGCGGCGCTACGACATGGCGGTGATGCGCACGCTCGGCGCGCGGCGGCGGACGCTCATGGTCCAGATCGTGCTCGAGGGGCTGATCCTGGCGTCGCTCGGCCTGCTGCTCGGGCTCGCCATCGGCCACGGCCTCGCCGAGGTCGCGCCGGAGCTGGTGCCGGCGCTCCGCCCGCTCGGGCTGACCGGCAGGATGATGGCGCCGGGCGAAGGGGCGCTGATCGCGCTGGTGCTGGCGGTCGGGGTGCTCGCCGCCCTCCTGCCGGCGCTCCAGGCATATCGGACCGACATCGCGGCCCTGCTCGGCAGCCGCGGCTGATCCCGGGAGGCAGACGCCTTGGGCGAGCACGAGTTCTTCAGGATCGTCGCCCTGGTCGCCGTCCTGCTCCTGGTGCTCCCGGCGGCGTTTCCCTCGATGCGGGCGAACGCGCGACGCATCCGCCTGCTCGGCGTCTGGGTGCTGGTGTTCGGGATGGTGGTCGCGGGCGTGCTGATCGTGGAGTGGCTGCTCGGCCGCGGGCCCTGAGGGGAGGGGCGGCCGTGGACGCGCCCTGGCGGATGGTGTTGAATGGGGTGATGCCTCTCCCAACCGGCAGTTTCGGCATGCTGCTCTACCGCCGCGCCCCGGTCGTGCTGGGGATCCTCCTCGGGATGCTGGCCCCCGCGGGCGCCGGCGAGTCCCGGACCATCGCGGTCACCACGATCATCGAGCACCCGGCGCTCGACGCGGCCCGCCGCGGGCTGCAGGCGGGGCTGCGTGAGCACGGCCTGAGGCCCGGGCGCGGGGTCGAGCTGGTATTCCGCAGCGCCGGCGGCAGCCGCGCCCAGGCGACCACGATCGCCGAAGACTTCGTCGCCATGAAGGCGGACGTGATCGTCCCGATCTCGACCCCCTCCGCCCAGGCGACGGCGATGGCCACGACCTCGATCCCGATCGTCTTCGCCGCGGTCACCGATCCGCTGGCGGCGGCGCTGGTGGAGGACGTGCAGGCGCCCGGCGGCAACGTCACGGGCGTCTCGGACCAGCTCCCGGTCGCCGACCACCTGGACCTGATCCTCGAGGTCGCGCCCGGGCTCTCCCGGCTCGGCGTGGTCGCGGACCCCGACGAGGCGCGCGCGCGGAGCCTGCTCGGGGCGCTCCGCGCGGCCGCGGCGCCGCGGGGGATCGAGATCGTGACCCGGCCGGCGCGCGACCGGGCAGAGGTGCGCGCCGCCGCCGAGGGCTTGAGCGGCGAGGTCGACGCGCTGTACCTGTCGTCCGACGACACCGTCGCGAGCGCACTCGAGGAGATCGTCGCGGTCGGTGAGGCGCATGACCTCCCGGTCTTCGCGAGCGACGTGCATGGCGTCCCGCGCGGCGCGCTCGCGGGCCTCGGCTTCAACTACTTCGAGATCGGCCGGCAGGCGGCGCTGCTGGTCAAGCGGGTGCTGGACGGCGAGGCGCCGGGCTCGATCCCGATCCAGACGGTCAAGGCGACGGAGCTGTACGTCAACCCGGCCGCGGCGGGCCGGATGGGCGTGGACCTGCCCGAGGCGGTGGTCAAGCGTGCGGCGGCGACGTTCGAGAGCCGCTGAGGCTGCGCGTCCGTCGGCTTGCGGCCGGGCGCCCGGCGCGCCTACCATCGAAGCATGAGCGGGCACACCTTCTTCTGCATCGACGGCCACACCTGCGGCAACCCGGTACGCCTCGTGGCCGGCGGCGCCCCCCTGCTCGCGGGCGCGACGATGAGCGAGCGCCGCCAGGACTTCATCAAGCACTACGACTGGATCCGCACGGCGCTGATGTTCGAGCCGCGCGGCAACGACGTGATGTCCGGCTCGATCCTCTATCCGCCGTGCCGGTCCGACGCCGACGTGGCGCTCCTGTTCATCGAGGTCAGCGGCTGCCTGCCGATGTGCGGCCACGGCACCATCGGCACCGTCACCATGGCGCTGGAGCACGGCCTCGTGTCGCCGCGCCAGGACGGCGAGCTCCGCCTCGACACGCCGGCCGGGCTCGTGGTCGCGGCCTACGAGCGCGACGGGCGCTTCGTCGAGCGGGTCCGGATCACCAACGTCCCGTCGTTCCTGGCGCTCTCCGAGGTGCGGGTCGAGTGCCCGGAGCTCGGCGAGCTGGTGGTCGACGTCGCCTACGGCGGCAACTTCTACGCGATCATCGACCCGCAGCCAGGCTATGCCGGCCTCGACGCGCTCTCGGCGTCCGACATCCAGCGCCTGAGCCCCGTTCTCCGCAACCGGCTCAACCGGCTGGTCGACGTCGTGCATCCGGACGATCCGACCATCCGGGGCGTCTCGTACATCCAGTGGACCGGGCCGGCCCGGGCGCCGGGCGCGCACGGCCGGAACGCGGTGTTCTACGGCGAGAAGGCGGTCGACCGCTCGCCCTGCGGCACCGGCACGTCCGCCCGGATGGCGCAGCTCGCCGCGCGCGGGCGGCTCGGGCTCGGCGACCCCTTCGTCCACGAGAGCATCATCGGCAGCCTGTTCGAGGGCCGGGTCGAGGGCCTGACCAGCGTCGGCGAGCGGGCGGCGATCGTGCCGAGCGTCGCCGGCTGGGCGCGGATGACCGGGCTCAACACGATCTTCGTCGATCCCCGCGACCCGTACGCCCACGGCTTCCAGCTGCCGTGACGCCGGCCGGAGCGGAGGGCGGCCGCGAGCCGGCCCGGCCGGGCGGCGGAACGCCATCGTCGTGACCGAGCTGCTCGATCTGCCGACGCTACGCTATGCCAGCATGAGCGAGGTCACGGTGCGGCTGGTCGCAGCGGTGTTCCTCGCCGGACTGATCGGCCTCGACCGCGAGGTCCGCCAGAAGCCGGTCGGCCTCAAGACCCTGATGCTGGTGGCGCTCGGCGCTGCGAGCTTCTGCGTCACGGTGATGGAGATGATCGCCCAGACCGGCGGCGGCGAGAGCTTCGCCCATGCCCCGGACCGGGTGATGCAGGGCGTGATCGGCGGGATCGGCTTCCTCGGCGCGGGGGCGATCATCCAGGAAGGCGTCCGGGTGCGGGGCGTCACCACGGGGGCGACGATCTGGGTGGTCGGAGGCGTCGGGATGGCCTCCGGCTTCGGCTTCTACCTCCACGCCGCGCTGGTCACCGGCATCGCGCTGTTCGTCCTGGTCATCCTCGGCTGGATCGAGCGCATGCTCTTCCCAGGCCGCGGCGAATCGGCCGAGGAGGTCGACTGAGCCGCGCCAGAAGCCCTGCGGAACCCGGGAAACCCGTCGCCCTCCGCGTTCACAGTCATCGGCCGGAAGCCTATCCCGAATTGCATGCCTGCGCCCGACGGATCGAAAGCGGGCGCGACGGCAAGGAGGAATTCTCATGGCCAACCCATTGAACACGAGCGTGAACAAGGTCACCTGGCCGGCAATGGCCAATGCGGCGCTCCTGCTGGTCAACGGCCGTCTGCCCGAGCCTTACATGCTGAGCGAGACCGAGATCGGCCTCGTGATGATCATCCTGACCGGGGTCCTGACCTATTTCGTCTCCAACCGGTCGGATGAGCCGGCGACGGCGCCCGCTTCCCGGACCGTCCCCGCCTGAGCCGCCCGGGCTCGAGGCCGCGTGCCGCCGGTCCGCTTCCGGCGGCCGCGCGGTCGCGCTGCCCCGGTCGCTCGCCGGATCAGGCCGGCCGGTCGATCCGCCGCGCCACCTCGGCGCGGGCGCGGTCGACCGCCTCCGGGTCCCGCCGCGTCGACGGGTCGAGGCCGACCTCGATCACGTCGCGCACCCGGGACGGCGTCGGCGTCAGCACCGCGATCCGGTCGGCCAGCATGACCGCTTCGCGCAGGTCGTGGCTGACGAAGAGCGTGGTCGCGCGGTGCCGCTCCAGGGTGTCGAGGAGCAGGAGGCGAAGCCGCTCCGCGGTCGGCTCGTCGAGCGAGACGAACGGCTCGTCCATCAGGAGCAGTGTCGGACGGATCACGAACGCCCGGGCGAGCGCGACCCGCCGCGCCATACCGAGCGAGAGCCGAGTCGGGAACACCTTGCGCACGTCCGCAAGACCCATCTGGCCGAGCCAGTGGTCGATCCCCGCCTCGTCGTCGCG
>DASUSF010000084.1:0-2248 GCA_036375275.1 Geminicoccaceae bacterium
AGGCGCTTCGGATCGGTCGCGCGCTGGTCGAGGAGCGGCTCGCCGCCTGCGCCAACGTCATCGACGGCATGACCTCGGTCTACGAATGGGCGGGCGCGGTCGAGCAGGCGGAGGAGGCGGTGCTGATCCTCAAGACCCGGACGGACCTCGTCCCGCGCGTGGTCGATCGGGTCAGGGCGCTGCACAGCTACGACATCCCCTGCGTCGTCTCCCTGCCGATCGAGGCCGGCAACCCCGACTTCCTGAGCTGGATCGCCACCCAGACCGCAGGGTCCTGATCCGGCTTGCCGCGCCGCGCAGTTCGCGCGAAGATCGACAGATGAGTTTCGCGGAGAGGTTGAACGCCGCCACGCCGGGCCTGACCCGCCTGGGCGTCGGTGCGCTCGACCTCCTGCTGCCGCCGCGCTGTCTCGGATGCGGCGCCAGGGTCGAGGTCCAGGGGCGGCTGTGCCCGACCTGCTGGCGCTCGCTCACGTTCATCGAGCCGCCGTGGTGCCGGGCCTGCGGGCTGCCTCTGCCGCAGGCGTTGCCGGAAGCGCCGCTCTGCGGCGCGTGCGCGAAATCGCCGCCGCGCTACGATCGGGCGCGGGCGGCGCTCCGCTACGACGACGGCTCGCGTGGCCTGATCCTCGCCTTCAAGCACGCCGACCGGCTCGACACGACGGCGACGTTCGGGACCTGGCTCGCCCACGCGGGGCAGGAGCTGCTGGCCGAGCCGGCGCTCGTCGCTCCCGTCCCGCTGCACCGCCTCCGCCTGCTCCGCCGCGGCTACAACCAGGCAGCGCTCCTGGCCCGCGCCGCAGCCCGCGCCCGTCCCGGGCTGCAGCTGGTCCCGGACCTCCTGCTCCGGGCGCGGCGCACCGCCTCGCAGCAGGGTCTCGGCGGTCAGGCGCGGCTGGAGAACGTGACCGCGGCGGCGTTCACGGTCCATCCCCGGCATCGGCGGCGGCTCGCCGGGCGGCGGGTGGTCCTGGTCGACGACGTCCTGACCACCGGCGCCACCGTCAGTGCCTGCGCCTCCGTGCTCAGGCGCGGCGGCGCCGTCGCGGTCGACGTGCTGACGCTCGCGAGGGTGGTTCGGGACGAGGCGCGTGCGCATATAGCTGGTGAGGATCGGGAAGCCCGCCCTGAGGATGTGTCGCCCCCATGGCCGTCGTCGAGATCTACACCACGCCCCTCTGCCCCTTCTGCTGGCGGGCCAAGCGCCTCCTGAGCGAGAAGGGGATCGCGTTCGACGAGATCGACCTCTGGCAGGAGCCGACGCGGCGGAGCGAGATGCTGGAGCGGGCCGGGGGCCGGCGCACCGTGCCGCAGATCTTCATCGACGGACGCGGGATCGGCGGCTCCGAGGAGCTGGCCGAACTGGACGGTTCCGGCGATCTCGACCGTCTGCTCGCCCCGGCGACGGGCGCATGAGGGCGGCGGTGGGGATGGGCGCGTCACGATGATTCTGTTCGATCTCGTATGCTCTTCCGGGCACGGCTTCGAAGGCTGGTTCAAGGACGGCGAGGCGTTCGAGGCGCAGGTCACGGGAGGCGAGCTGGCCTGCCCGGTCTGCGGCGATCGGACGATCAACAAGGCGCTGATGGCGCCGGCGGTCCGCTCCGGCGCGCGCAACGAATCGGCCAAGGCCGCCGCCCTGCTCCAGGCGATGAAGGCGATCCGGAGCGAGGTCGAGCGCACCTGCGAGCACGTGGGACCACGCTTCGCCGAGGAGGCGAGGAAGATCCACTACGGCGAGAGCGAGCGGCGCGGGATCTACGGCGAGGCCACCGAGAACGAGGCCAGGTCCCTGAAGGACGAAGGGATCGAGGTCGCCCGCGTGCCCTGGATTCAGACGCCCGACGCGTGAGCCGTCCTGTCGGTCGGGACGTCAGCCGGCCAACCACAGCAGCGCCGCGTAGCCGGCGGCACCGGCGAGGAACGCGCCGAACCGGCTCTCCCGCTGCTCGGGCAGCTCCTCCTTCATGACGTTCAGGACGACCGAGCCGCCGAGGAAGGCGATGATGGCGACGATCGCCCGCTCCGGCAGCCGCCCGAGCACGCCGGCCACTCCGCCGGCCAGCACCGCCGCCGCCAGGATGAACCGGCCCTTCCGGTCGTAGGCCCCGGCGTGGTCCTCGCGCAGGCCGAAATCGTTGGTGAGGAAGTGGAGGCCGATCGCGATCGTGTAGAACGCGAGGCCGATGATCCCGCCGTCTTCGCGGTGCAGCGTCAGATAGCCGATCAGGAAGTTGTAGGCGGCGAA
>DASUSF010000085.1:0-22728 GCA_036375275.1 Geminicoccaceae bacterium
CGGCACCTGAAGCAGCATGCCCACCCCGACCTGGCGCGGGCCCTGGAGCGGTTCTCGTCGATCGACGACGACCGCTACGACTGGTCGCTGAACGACGTCCCCTGACCCGGCGCGGGCGGCCGCCCGGAATATCCTCCGCAGGGCTCCGCGCCGCGGTCGTGCACGTAGTCGCGAGCGCGAGGCTCGGCTAGACTCCGCCCATCCGGATTGCAAGAGGGAGGACGAGGGATGAAGCGGAGAGGGTTCGTCGGCGGCGCCGCCGCCGCAGGCGGTGCGGTCGCGGCATCGTCGTTTCCAGCCCCGGCCATCGCCCAGGGCAACCAGAGCTGGCGGATGGTCACGACCTGGCCGAAGAACTTTCCGGGTCAGGGGACCGCGGCCGAGCGCTTCGCCAAGACGGTCGGCGAGGCGACCGACGGCCGGCTCACCATCCAGGTCTACGGCGCGGGCGAGCTGGTCCCGGCGTTCGAATCGTTCGACGCCGTGCAGAGCGGCGCCGCCGAATGCATGCACGCCACGCCCTACTACTGGCAGGGCAAGTCGCAGGCGATGAACTTCTTCTCGACCGTGCCGTTCGGCATGACCACCCACGAGCTGGTCGCCTGGATGAAGTACGGCGGCGGCCAGGAGCTCTGGGACGAGCTGTACGACGGCTTCGGCCTCAAGGGCTTCCACGGCGGGTCGACCGGGGTCCAGATGGGCGGCTGGTTCAACAAGGAGATCAACTCGCTCGCCGACATCCAGGGGCTGAAGATGCGCATCCCCGGCCTCGGCGGCGAGATGATGCGCCGCCTCGGCGCCACGGTCGTGAACCTGCCGGCGGGCGAGATCTTCCCCTCGCTCCAGGGCGGTGCGATCGACGCGACCGAGTGGGTGGGGCCCTTCAACGACCTGACCCTCGGGCTCTACAAGGTCGCGAAGTACTACTACTGGCCGGGCGTGCACGAGCCGGGCACCGAGGTCGAGATCTCCGTCTCCAAGGAGTCCTGGGACCAGCTGCCGGCCGACGTGCAGAGGATCTTCGAGATGGTGGCGCTCGCCGAGGAGACCCTCCTCACCGCCGAGTTCAACGCCCGCAACGGCGACGCGCTCGACGCGCTGATCAATCAGCACAACGTCGACTTCCGGGAGTTCCCGGAGGACGTGCTCAAGGGCTTCGGCCAGGCCTCCGGCGAGATCATCGCCGAGATGCGCGATTCCGGCGACGAGATCACCAAGAAGATCGCGACCTCCTTCCTCGAGCAGCGGCAGAAGCTCGCGGACTGGAGCCGCTACGGCGAGCGGGCCTACATGAACGCCCGCGCGCTCGACTTCGCCTACGGATGAGCGGCGATCGGGCTGGCCGGCGGCCGGCCCGTCCCCTCCTGCTCGCCTGGACGGCGGCGATGCTGGTCGGGGGGTGCGCGGCGGACGAGCCGCCGCCGCTCCCGGACGGTGCGGTGGTGATCGCGCAGGTGCCGACCTTCTGCTACCGGACGCTCGCGGCGCCGGTCTGCGTCCCGGCGCCGGCGCCGGGCCAGGCGGCCCGGTTCATCGGCGCGGGCCTCGGCGCCCGGACCTTCGTCGTCCACGACGGCCGGCTGGCACCGCTGCCCTGAGCCGCGCGCCCTCGTCAGGAGCGGCGAGGCGCTCAGGTCTGCCAACTCCGGGGCCAGGCCCACCAGCTCGTGGTCCGGAAGCCCTGCCGTAGCCAGGGGCTCAGGCCCATCAGCACGATCCCGATCGAGAACAGGCACCACACGGCCGGCACCTCGTTGGGATTGTCCGTCAGCTGATGGGCGAGGAACGGCCCGACCAGGGCATGAAAGAACACGAACCGCCACGCGCCGTACGACAGGGGCACGAGGAAGGCGGCCACCATGTAGGTCGGGAAGGACAGGTGCGCGGCGATCCCGATGTCGAACGCCGGCCAGAGGTTGTTGTAGGGCACGCTCCAGGCGATGTGCCATTCGCCCGACGAGAGGCAGAGATCCGTGCCGCACAGGGTCTTGCCGATCCGGCAGGGCGGCGCCCATTCGAACGGATACAGCTGCATCAGCATCACGACGGCAGAGAAGGCGCAAGCGCCGCAGACGGCGAGCCTGACCCGCTCCTTGACCGGCTCGGGGACCAGCTCCATGGCGAAGGCATTGATGAAGAAGGGCTGGAACACGATGTGGAGATAGGAGAGCAGCGTGATCGACTGATTGAGCGGGCTGCCGCACTGGTCGACCACGATGTAGCCCGTCGCCTGCAGGGCTTCCATGACGGTGAAGTAGCCGAGGGTCAGCCAGATCGCCGGCGGCTGACGCCAGCGCGCGGCGGCGCCGGTCGCCGCCGTCCCGACCGCGACCATGCCGAGCGAAGCGGCAGCACCCAGGCACATGTCTTATACCTCACCAACCGCCGGACGCCCGGCGGACGTCGGTCGCGACGTCGCCGCGCGTGCTGATCCGCTCAGGGCGGACAGCGGTTCCAGCCACACATCCAGGGGCGGCGGATGAGGCGCGACGCCTATTCCAGGCCCTCGAACAGGACCGTCGTGATGTAGCGCTCGGCGAACGAGGGGATGATCACGACCATCAGCTTCCCCGTCATGTCGTCGCGCTTCGCCACCTCGAGGGCCGCGGCCACCGCCGCGCCGGACGAGATGCCGCCGGGGATGCCCTCGACCCGGGCGAGCTCGCGCGCCATGTCGAGCGCCTGCTCGTTGCCGACCTGAACCACCTCGTCGATCTCGCCGGTGTCGAGGATCTCGGGGATGAAGCCGGCGCCGATCCCCTGGATCGGGTGCGGCGTGTGCTCGCCGCCGGAGAGGACCGGCGAGGCGGCCGGCTCGACCGCGATCATCCTGAGCCCCGGGCGCCGGGGACGCAGGACCCGGGCGCAGCCGGTGAGCGTGCCGCCGGTGCCGACGCCACTGACCAGGACGTCGACCCGCCCGCCGGTGTCCGCCCAGATCTCTTCGGCCGTGGTCTTCTCGTGGATCCTGGGGTTGGCGGGATTGCTGAACTGCCCCGGCATGACGGCGCCTGGGATCCCGCGGAGCAGCTCCTCGGCCCTCGCGATCGCCCCTCTCATGCCCTTCTCGCGCGGCGTCAGCTCGAGCTCCGCGCCGAGGAAGCGGAGGATCTTCCGGCGCTCGATCGACATCGATTCCGGCATGGTCAGGATCAGCCGGTAGCCGCGCGCCGCGGCGACGAAGGCGAGCGCGATCCCGGTGTTGCCCGAGGTCGGCTCGACCAGCACCGAGCCTGGCCCGAGCTTCCCCTCCGCTTCCAGCGCCTCGATCATCGCGACCCCGATGCGGTCCTTGACGCTCCCGATCGGGTTGAAGAACTCGAGCTTGAGCACGACGTCGGCCCTGGCGCCGTGCGCCTTGGCCATCTTCGGGACGCGCACCAAGGGCGTGTTGCCGATGGTCTCGGCGATGCCGTCGTAGATCCGCTTGCGGAGCGGCGGGTCGAGCTGGAACGGCTTGCGCGCCGCGGCATCGTTCATGTCGGGATCTCCTCCGGATCTCTTGGTTTCACGGCAACGTGATCACGCGGTGCGCAGACCCGCCGCGGCCGGACGTTAGCCTCTTGCAGGGAGCTGCACCAGGGAGCGCCGGCGCGCGAGGGGCGCCGGGGCGGTGGCACGGGGAGGCGACGATGACGGACCATCTGCGCGGCGAGCTGCCGGTCAAGGTCGACCCGACCTCGAACGGCGAGTACCGGCCGGTGCCGCTGGAGAGCTACCTCGAGCGGGCGAACGTCCTCGCCGCCGAGCGGATCCGGGAGCACGCCAGGCGGGTCGGCCAGGGTCGGCGCGCATTCCTGCAGTCGGTCTGCGGGGCCGCGACCACGCTCTGGACCCTGAACGAGGCCTTCGCCGCCAGGGGCAACACCGGCGGCCACTACCGCCTCTCGCGCGAGGCGCCGTTCGAGACCGCGGCGGCGGAGGCGACCCTCGCCGGCGATGAGTTCATCTTCGACGTCCAGACCCACATGGTCGACCCGGCGGGCAAGTGGCGCTCGAACGCCGGGCAGTACTGGGAGCGGATCCTCGCGAGCTTCCCGCAAGGCTCCTGCGGCGACCGCGACCCGGTTGACTGCTTCTCGGCGGAGCAGTTCATCAAGCACGTGTTCATGGACTCGGACACCGATCTCGCCGTGCTGTCGTTCGTGCCCGAGCTGCCCGAGAACAACCCGCTCTCGCTCGAGGAGGCGGAGCGGGTCCGGGTCCTGGTCGAGCGCATGGAGGGCGCGCACCGCCTGTTCCTGCACGCCATGGTGGTACCCAACGCCGGGCCGGAGATCGCGCCGCTGGAGCTGATGGGCGAGGCGGCGCGGCGCTACCCGATCGCGGCCTGGAAGTGCTACACCCAGTGGGGCCCGGACGGCGTCGGCTGGGAGCTCGACAGTCCCGAGGTCGGCATCCCGTTCATCGAGCGGGCGCGCGAGCTCGGCGTCCACAACATCTGCATCCACAAGGGCCTGCTGTTCTCGGGATTCCCCGAGCAGTATGGGCGCTGCCACGACGTCGGCCGGGCGGCCAGGCTGTACCCCGACATGAACTTCATCATCTACCACTCCGGCTTCGAGACCGGCCACGCCGAGGGCCCCTACGATCCGTCCTCGACCGCCCGCGGCATCGACACCCTGATCAGGTCGCTCGAGGACAACGGCATCGGCCCGGGCGGCAACGTCTACGCTGAGCTCGGCAGCACCTGGCGGTTCGTCATGCGCGACCCGACCACCGCCGCCCACCTCCTCGGCAAGCTCTTGACCCACGTGGGCGAGGAGAACGTGCTCTGGGGCACCGATTCGATCTGGTACGGCTCGCCCCAGGACCAGATCCAGGCCTTCCGGAGCTTCCAGATCGCGGACGAGCTGCTCGAGCGGCACGGCTATCCGGAGCTGACAGCGGAGCTCAAGGCCAAGGTCTTCGGCCTGAACGGCGCGAAAGTGTACGGGGTCGAGATCCCGGCGCAGCGGCAGAAGACCGAGACCGATCCGATCCAGAAGCGCCGCGCCACCTATGAGCCCGATCCGACCTTCGAGACCTTCGGGCCGAGGACCGACCGCGAGTACGACGCGCTCGCGGCCGAACGGGGTGGCCTCCCCGCCTGACCGGCGGCGGGCCCGGTCCTGCGGGCATCGCGGCCTGGAGGCCGCGCCAAGCTGGCTTGGGCTGCTCAGCCTTGTTATAGAGGCGGGTCAGGGACGCCGTCGAAGGCGGCGAGAAGGCGAAGGGAAGCGGTCAATCGACCGGAACGGCACCGGCCAGCCATGGCCGGTGCGATTGCGGATTCCGACCATGCAGCTGCCGGACATCGACACCTTCGACACCACGCCGAAGCTCCTGCTGCACAACGCCGCGCGGCACGGCGGCGAGGTCGCGATCCGCGAGAAGGAATACGGCATCTGGCACGAGTTCACCTGGGCGGACGCCCGGGACCGGGTGCGGGATCTCGCGCGCGGCCTCCTCGCGCTCGGGGTCGGCCGGGGCGAGGTGGTCTCGATCATCGGCCGCAACCGGCCGCACTGGCTGTTCGCCGAACTCGCCGCGCACACCGTGGGCGCGATGTCGCTCGGGATCTACGAGGACGCGCTCGGCAAGGAGGTCGCCTACCTCCTCGGCCACGCCGGAGCGCGGCTGGTCTTCGTCGAGGACGAGGAGCAGGCGGACAAGGTCCTCGAGGTCGCGGGCGAGCTGCCGGCGCTGCGCTGGATCGTGTTCAACGACCCGCGCGGCATGCGCAAGTACGACGATCCGCGGCTGATCCCGGTCGAGGACTTCGTCCGGCGGGGCGGCGAGGTGCCAGCGGCGCGGTTCGAGGACGAGGTGCAGGGGGGACGGGCGGACGAGGTCGCGCTGCTATGCACCACCTCGGGCACCACCTCGCACCCCAAGCTCGCCATGCTGCAGCACAAGCCGCTGCTCGAGCACGGCTGCGCGTACCTGCGTGCGGAGCCGCGCGAGCCGGACGACGAGTACGTCTCGATCCTGCCGCTGCCGTGGATCGTCGAGCAGGTGTACGTCGCGATCATGCCGCTGCTCTCGCGCATCCGGGTCAACTTCCCGGAGGACGAGAGCACGGTGATGCACGATCTCCGCGAGATCGGCCCGACCCACGTCCTGTTCGCGCCCCGGGTCTGGGAGCAGATCTCGGCCGACGTCCACTCCAGGATGCTGGACGCCAACCCGGTCAGCCAGGCGATCTTCCGGCGCTGCCTCGCGCGGGGCCAGCGGGCGCTCGATGCCGGCCGGCGCGACCGGCTCGCCGACCTGCTCGTGTTCGACGTGCTGCGCGACCGGCTCGGGCTCGCGCGGGTCAAGTCGGCGGCGACCGGAGGCTCGGCGCTCGGCCCGGACACCTTCCGCTTCTTCCTCGCCATGGGCGTCCCGCTCCGCCAGCTCTACGGCCAGACCGAGGCCGCCGGCGCCTACACCATCCAGCGCGGCGGTGAGCTGGACTTCGACAGCTCGGGCCTGCCCTTCGACGATACCGAGCTCAGGATCGGGGATCCCGATGCCACCGGCCTCGGCGAGGTCCAGGTCCGTCACAGGGGGATGTTCAAGGGATATTTCAAGGCGGAGGGCCTCGCCGAGGGGCTGTCGCCGGACGGCTGGCTCGCCACGGGCGATGCCGGCTACCTCGACCGGCACGACCGGCTGGTGGTCGTCGACCGGGTCAAGGACATGGCGGTCACGTCCGCTGGCATCCGCTTCTCGCCGCAGTTCATCGAGAACAAGCTGAAGTTCTCGCCCTACATCGGCGAGTGCGTCGTGCTCGGCAACCGCCGGCCGTTCATCGCGGCGATCCTCTGCATCCGGGCGGCGATGGTCGGGAAATGGGCGGAAGCGCGTGGCCTCGCCTTCACGGGCTACACCAACCTCTCGGCCCGGCCCGAGGTCTACGCCCTGCTCCTCGACGAGGTGCGGAAGGTCAACGAAGGGCTGCCGGAGGCGCAGCGGATCCGCCGCTTCCTGCTGCTCTACAAGGAGCTGGATGCCGACGACGGCGAGCTGACCCGCACCCGGAAGGTCCGGCGCGGGGTGATCGACCAGCGCTACGCCCACCTCATCGACGCCCTTTACTCCGACGCGGAGCGGATCGAGGTCGAGACCGAGGTCACGTTCGAGGACGGGCGGACCGGCATGATCCGGGCCGAGATGGAGATCCGGGACGTGATGGCGCCGGACGCGCCGGAACGGATCGCGGCCGAGTAGCGCCGGTGGACGACCTCGAGCAGCCGGTCCGGAGCGTCCGCGCGCCCAGGCGCTTCAACCAGGTCCTGCTCGCGGTGGACGGGATCACGCTCCGGTTCGGCGGGGTCGCCGCGCTGGTCGACGTCGGCTTCGACATCATGCAGGGCGAGATCCGGGCGATCATCGGGCCGAACGGCGCCGGCAAGTCGTCGATGCTGAACGTCATCAACGGCTTCTATCAGGCTCAGGAAGGCACCATCACCTACAAGGACAGGACGCGCCGGCACATGCGGCCGCACGAGGCGGCGAGCAGCGGGATCGGCCGGACCTTCCAGAACATCGCGCTGTTCCGCGGCATGACCACCCTCGACAACCTGATGACCGGGCGCATGCTCAAGATGCGGTCGACCTTCATCGAGCAGGCGATCTATCTCGGGCGGGCGCGCCGGGAAGAGCTGGCGCACCGCGAGCAGGTCGAGCGGATCATCGACTTCCTCGAGATCCAGGCGATCCGCAACACCCCGGTCGGCAAGCTGCCGTACGGCCTGCAGAAGCGGGTCGAGCTTGGGCGCGCGCTGGCGATGGAGCCGGAACTCCTCCTCCTCGACGAGCCGATGGCGGGCATGAACCAGGAGGAGAAGGAGGATATGTGCCGCTACGTCCTCGACCTCAACGAGGAGTTCGGCACGACCATCGCCCTGATCGAGCACGACATGGGCGTGGTGATGGACATCTCGGACCGGGTCGTGGTGCTCGACTATGGGCGGAAGCTCGCGGACGGCACCCCCGATCAGGTGCGGGCCGACCCGGCGGTGATCGACGCTTACCTGGGCGTCGCCCATGACTGAGGCCCTCGTCCGCCCGACCCCGCGGATCGACCATCCGGACGAGCTCGGGCGTCTGATCGACGAGATCGTGCGCGAGTTCCGCCCGGTCGCGATCTATCTGTTCGGCTCCCGCGCCCGCGGCGATGCCGACGAGGAGAGCGACTACGACCTGATGGTCGTGGTTCCGGACGACGTGGAGCTCGACCGGGCCTTCTACGAGCGCCTCTGGCAGATCGCCCGCAAGCCCGGCATCAGGGCGACGCCGTTCCTGTCCCGCCGCCGGAACTTCGCCTGGCGCAGAAGCGAGGTCGGCACGCTCGAGTACGAGGTCGAGAACGACGGGGTCCAGCTCTATCCGACGCATGGGCGCGCCTTCCGCAGGCTGGTACGACGAGAGGAGCGCCGGGTGAACGTCACCATCGTCGAGGAGTGGCTGCGGCGGGTCGAGAAGGACCTCACCATCGCCCGGAAAGGCTGCGAGGGGGAGGATGCGGTTCCCGATCAGAGCGCTTACCACGTCCAGCAGGCGGCGGAGAAGCTGGTCAAGGGGGCGCTGGTCGCGCACCTGATCCGCCCGCGCAAGGGGCACGAGATCGAGGAGTTCACCGCGCTTCTTCCGGACGACTTTCCGCTTCGCGACCGCTTTCTGCGGCTTGATCGCTTCTCCGACTTCGCCTGGGTGTTCCGCTATCCGGAGTACCCGGGTCAGGAGCCGGTTCCCGAACCGTCGGTCGAGCAGGCACGGGCCTGGCTCGATGAGGTGGCGGCGCTCAAGGCCCATTTCGAGCGCTGGCTCGGCGAGCGTGCGGGAGAGGGGTGAATGGACATCCTGAGCGCGATCTTCGTCGAGCCGTTCGTGATGATCTGGGACGTGCCGCTGTTCTTCGTCGAGGTGCTGCTCGGCGGCCTGATGGCGGGCGTCATGTACTCGCTGGTGGCGCTCGGCTTCGTCCTGATCTTCAAGGCCTCCGGCGTGTTCAACTTCGCCCAGGGCGCCATGGTCCTGTTCGCGGCGCTCTGCTTCACGGGCTTCATCGACCTCGGCGCCCCGATCTGGCTCGCCTTCCTCGTCACGGTCGGGATCATGGTCGCGCTCGCCTGGGTGATCGAGCGGGTCGTCCTCCGGCCGCTGGTCAACCAGGCGCCGATCATCCTGTTCATGGCGACGATCGGCATCACCTTCTTCCTCGACGGCTTCGGCCAGACCCTCTGGGGCAGCCAGGTCAAGACCCTCGACATCGGCATCCCGCAGGAGCCCTGGATCGTCGGCGGCATCTACATCAACCAGTTCGACCTGTTCGCCGCGGTCACCTGCGGCGCCCTGGTCACCGTCCTCGCGCTGTTCTTCCAGTACACCCCGACCGGCCGGGCGCTCCGCGCGGTCGCCGACGACCACCAGGCGGCGATGAGCGTCGGCATCCCGTTGAAGACCATCTGGACCATCGTCTGGTCGGTCGCCGGCATCGTCGCCCTCGTCGCCGGCATCATGTGGGGGACCAAGCTCGGGGTGCAGTTCTCGCTCGCGCTGGTCGCGCTCAAGGCGCTGCCGGTGCTGATCCTCGGCGGCTTCACGAGCGTGCCCGGCGCGATCATCGGCGGCCTGATCATCGGCGCCGGCGAGAAGGTCGCCGAGGTGTTCTGGGGCGACGCGTTCGGCGGCGCGATCGAGGACTGGTTCGCCTACATGCTGGCACTCGTGTTCCTGATGTTCCGCCCGCAGGGCCTGTTCGGCGAGCGGATCATCGAGCGCGTCTGATGAAGGCGGCCCGCTCGTGGGGAACCGGGGCGCGGCCTCCCCTTTCTCTTTCGAGCCAGCCCGCCTGAGGCATTCCGGTCGGCCGGAAGATGCAGTAGCGTCGGCACGGACGAGGCGGGCAGGGCAGGCATGATCTACCGCGAGACCGGGCACTTCAAGACCAGCTACGCCGCCGATCAGGCGATCTTCCGGATCCCGCAGGACCGGATCGGGCTCGCGCTGATCCTGGTGATCGCGTTCGTGGTCGTGCCCCTGGTCGGCGACCAGTACTGGCTCGGCACGATCATGCTGCCGTTCCTGGTGTTCTCGCTCGCCGCGCTCGGGCTCAACATCCTGACCGGCTACGCGGGCCAGCTCTCGCTGGGCACCGGGGGCTTCATGGCCTGCGGCGCGTTCGCCGCGTTCAAGCTCGCGACGTCCTTCCCCGACCTCCACATCGTGATCGTGTTCCTGCTCTCGGGCGCGATCACCGCCGCGGTCGGCACGCTGTTCGGGCTGCCGAGCCTCAGGATCAAGGGGTTCTATCTGGCGGTGGCGACGCTCGCGGCGCAGTTCTTCCTGCTCTGGCTGTTCAACAAGTTCCCGTGGTTCACCAACTACAGCAGCTCGGGCGTGATCAGCGCGCCGCCGCGCGCGGTGTTCGGCGACGTGTACGTCACCGGGACCGCCGCCAGCGCCGAGGCCAAGTACCTCTTCGCGCTCACCTTCGTCGCCCTGCTCGCGCTCGCCGCGAAGAACATGGTCCGGTGCAAGATCGGCCGCTCCTGGATGGCGATCCGCGACATGGACATCGCTGCCGAGATCATCGGCATCCGCCCGCTCTGGGCCAAGCTCTCCGCCTTCGCGATCAGCTCCTTCTACATCGGGATCGCGGGCGCGATGTGGGCCTTCATCTACACCAGCTCGGTGGAAGCGCTCGCCTTCGAGATCCAGCGCTCGTTCCAGATCCTGTTCATGATCATCATCGGCGGGCTCGGCTCGATCCTGGGCTCCTTCCTCGGCGCGGCGTTCATCGTGCTCCTGCCGATCTTCCTCAGCAACGCGCCCCGGACCTTCGGCCTCGAGATCCCGGTCGACATGATCAGCCACCTCGAGTTCATGATCTTCGGCGCACTGATCATCTTCTTCCTGATCGTCGAGCCGCACGGCCTCGCCCGCCTCTGGCAGATCCTCAAGGAGAAGCTGCGCCGGTGGCCGTTCCCGTATTAGGGACGCAGCCGTGACCCCGGGCGACGACGGCTTCGAGCCCTTCCTCTGGCACGACGACTCGCTCCACGGGCTGCATCTCGAGGTCGGCGACCCGGAGGCGGGCGACTGGCGCGCCGACCTGATCCTGGACATCGATCACATCGTGGAGTGGGTCCGGTGCGACGATCAGAGGGTCCGCTTCCGGGTCGCGCCCGCGACGCTCGCCTTCCGTCACGTGACCGATCTCCGGATTGCAGTGGACTGGGGCGACAGCGGGCACCGGACGGCGCTGCACCCCTGCGCGATCGACCGGATCGAGCGGGCGCGGGTCCAGGACCAGCGCATCTGCCTGGACCGCCCCTATTGGCGCTTTCAGATCGTGCTCAACTGGCCCGCCGGCGGCGAGATCAGCCTCGGCGCGAGCGAGTTCGACCTTGCGCTGCGAGCCGCGCCCGTGCTCCAGGACGAGCAGGCGCTACGGGCGCGACCCGGCCTTTCGGGCTAGCGCAGCACCCGTTTGGACGGGATCGCGTTCTCGCGCGGCCCTCCCTGAGCGATTTG
Source organism: Geminicoccaceae bacterium (assembly GCA_036375275.1). GTDB lineage: Bacteria > Pseudomonadota > Alphaproteobacteria > Geminicoccales > Geminicoccaceae > DASUSF01. The sequence goes on from DASUSF010000085.1 coordinate 11,509, forward strand.
CTTTCGATGAGCGAAGGGGCATCGTGGTTCGAGGCGGCTCCGTCTCATCGAGAATTGCTCTGACGCCGTGCGTCCTCAGGCGGCACGCTCGGAGCGCGCCGCCTCCTCGGGCCGGCCGGCTGGCGGGCCGGCGGCCACCACCGCGCGCAGGTCGTCGAGGTGCTCGAGGAGGAACGTGAGATGGGTCGGCCACGGCAGCGCCAGGCTCGCGCCCACCTCGCCGTGGTCGAACTCGATGCGCGCCCCGGCCTTTCGGGCGATGCGCAGCATCCGACCGTTCTCCAGGAGACAGAGCATGCTGAGCGACCGGATCGAACGGTTGCGCGCGATCACGATCAGTCGGCGCAGCAGCGCGGTCCCGACGCCCCGGTTCTGAAAGGGGCGCTCGACCGAGACCGCGGCCTCCCCGGCGCGTGGCCAGGCGGCATCGAGCGGCTTGAGCTCGCCGAGGCCACGCACCTCGCCGTCGACCACGTAGCCGATCATGGTCGTGATGCTTTCGTCGAGGCCTTCGCAGTAGGCTTCGATCCGGGCATCGCTGGCCGGCCCGGCGAACCGCAGCCACCGGTCTTCCGGGTCGAGGCGCAGGAGATGAGCCCGCACCTCCCCCCGCTCGGATGGCAGCAGCTTGCGGATGACGCCTGATGCGTCCATGGCACGCTCTCCCGGTTGATGGAATGTGCGGTGAGGGAACGGGGCGCCGGTGACCGCGCGGACTCCCGCAGCCAGCCGTCCGGCGCCAGTCGGACGCCCGCCCTCACTCGAAGGCCGGCACCGGCTCCCGTCCCCTGACGATGGCCCGGATGTCGGCGCGCCGGACGCCGAGGTCGTCGAGTTCGCGGTCGTCGTACGCCGCGAGCTCGCGGTAGAGCCGCTGCTCTTCCGACCGGGCGCGGCCCGCCGCGTCCCGGCGCAGGCGCATCTCGCGCCACCAGCGGGACGGTGGCGTTCCGCCAGTCCGGAGCAATGGGGTCAGGGCACGGCGGGCGGCAGCCAGCACGCCGAGGGTCGCCTCGGCGCGCAGCTGACGGCTCCGGACGAGGTGACGCTCGATCTCGTCGGGGCTTGGAAACCGGTCGGGCATTTCGAGCCCGTTGACCTGGAAGGGGCGCTTCGCGTTCATGGCGCGACCTCCTTGCGATTGAAGGGTGTCAGACTGACGGCGCCATCGGTGCATGTCGGGCCCGGAGGCACCGTTCATGCAACCGACGGCGCCGTCCCTGATCGACCTTGCATATGCGTCTTCGCGGCCGGTTGTTCAGGTAGTATTTTGCATTGCAGCATAAACAGAATTGCATGATCTTCGATCGAGCACCCTAAACGTCTCTGCGCATACGCGGTTCCACGAACATGAGACACCGCGTGCACAATGGTTCATCAGTTCATGCGGTCTTGTGATGCACTCGGGACTGATATGGATTAGTATGTTGCGCCGCAGCAACAGGGCCAAGCCCGGCAAGTACGGAGGTCCCGAGCCGGCGTGCTTGGCCGTCGCGCGCCAGGTGGGCCGGTGAGCGAGCCACGGATCGATGGAAGCGCCCGGCTCAGCCTTGCCGGTCGGGCCGGCCGGACGGTGCTCGCCGGACTGTTCCAGCAGGGATCGCTCCGCGTCTTCCGGCCGCGTCCTGCGCCGGGAGACATCGCGAACGTGGTGCTCCTCAACACGAGCGGAGGCCTGGTCGGCGGCGATCGGCTCGAGGTGCGGGCGGAGATCGGGCCGGGCGCCGCCGCGGTGATCACGTCGCAGGCAGCGGAGAAGGTCTACCGGAGCCTCGGGCGGGACGCCGCCTTCGACGCGCACCTCGACCTCGTCGGCAACGCCTGGCTTGAGTGGCTGCCGCAGGAGACCATTCTGTTCGACGGAGCGCGGCTGCGGCGCGCTCTGCGCATCGATCTCGCGCCCGAGGCGCGCCTCATCGCCGGCGACATCCTGGTCTTCGGGCGCCGCGCCCGCGGCGAGCGCTTCCGGAGCGGTTGCCTCGTAGATCGCTGGGAGGTTCGGATCGGCGGCCGTCTGGTCTGGGCGGATGTCCTGCGCCTCGACGGCGTGGAGAGCCAGATCGAGGCGCCGTTCGGGTTCGCCGGCGCCGGCGCCTGCGCCGCCTGGATCTATGTCGCCTCCGACGCCGGCCGGTGGCTCGAGCTCGCCCGCCATCTCGCCGACCGGCCGGGCGTCCGGGCGGGGGCGACGCTGATCGGACCGGTCCTGATCGTCCGTTGGCTGGCGGCCGATCCCGCGGCCCTGACGGGTGCGGTGCAGCATTACTGCGCGCGTTTTCGGCACGCGGTGCGCGGTCTCCCGGCACGCGCCCCGGCGATCTGGAGCAGCTGACCCTTCCGCACGCCCACGGGGCTGCGACCGGGTCCGGCCTCCCTGCTGGCACGCATGTTGCTCCAGCCGATCCGGGCATTCATGAACCACGGGAGGAATCCATGACGGGGACAAGGTCGCTGCTCCGCCGGCTTGCCGGCCTCGGCGCCGCCTCTGTGCTGCTGCTGCCGATCACGGCCGAGGGGCAGGAGGGCCCGATCAAGGTCGGGGTGCTGCATTCGCTCTCCGGCACCATGGCGATCAGCGAGACGACCTTGAAGGACGTCATGCTGATGCTGATCGACGATCTGAACGAGAAGGGCGGGCTGCTCGGGCGCCAGGTCGAGGCCGTGGTGGTCGACCCCGCCTCCGACTGGCCGCTGTTCGCGGAGAAGGCGCGCGAGCTGATCGAGGGCGAGGAGGTCGACGTCGTGTTCGGGTGCTGGACGTCGGTCTCGAGGAAGTCCGTCCTGCCGGTGTTCGAGGAGCTGAACGGGCTGCTCTTCTACCCGGTCCAGTACGAGGGCGAGGAGAGCTCGAGGAACGTCTTCTACACCGGCGCGGCGCCGAACCAGCAGGCGATCCCGGCGGTCGAGTACCTGATGAGCGAGGACGGCGGTGGCGCGGAGCGCTTCGTGCTGCTCGGGACCGACTACGTCTACCCGCGCACCACCAACAAGATCCTGCGCGCGTTCCTGAACCAGAGCGGGATCGGCGACGACGACATCATGGAGTCCTACACCCCGTTCGGCCATTCCGACTGGCAGACCATCATCGCCGATGTGAAGGCGTTCGCGTCCGAAGGCAAGCAGACCGCGATCGTCTCGACCATCAACGGCGACGCCAACGTCCCGTTCTACAAGGAACTCTCGAACCAGGGCATCGACGCCGCCGATCTGCCGGTTGTCGCCTTCTCGGTCGGCGAGGAGGAGCTCGCTGGCATCGACACCAGCAACCTGGTCGGCCACCTCGCGGCCTGGAACTACTTCATGTCGGTGGAGACGCCGGAGAACGACGCCTTCATCGAGCAGTGGCACGCGTTCATCGACGACGAGGAACGCGTCACCAACGACCCGATGGAGGCCCACTACATCGGCTTCAACATGTGGGTCCAGGCGGTCGAGCAGGCCGGCACCACCGACGTCGATGCGGTGCGCCAGGCGATGTACGGGCAGACCGTGCCGAACCTCAGCGGCGGCATCGCCATGATGAACCCCAACCACCACCTCTCGAAGCCGGTGCTGATCGGCGAGATCCAGGACGACGGCCAGTTCGAGACGGTCTGGGAGACCGACGACGTGGTCGTGGGCGACGCCTGGTCCGACTACATCCCCGAGAGCGCCAGGCTGACCGCGGACTGGACCTACCCCTGGGTCTGCGGCAACTGCGAAGAGCCGAAGTACGGCGACAAGCTGATCGGCACCGTGCTGGCGAACTGAGCGGCGGCCTGTTCCCGGCGGGTCCGGATCATCCGGGCCCGCAGCCACCACCCCGAACCTGGCACGAGCAGAGGTCATCGCACGTGAGACACGGCAGGCTTCCGGCCCTCGCGACCGTCCTGGCGGTGGTCCTGCTCATCGCCCCCTCGTCGGTCGAGGCGGAAAGCTTCGAGGAGGCGGTCCGGGCGCTGGCCCTGGGCTCCTACGGCGACAAGGCCGAGGCCGTGGACGCGCTGGCCGCGCTCGGCGACGACCGCGGCGTTCCGGTGCTCCAGGCCATGGCCGATGGCCGCCTCTTCGTGCGCGAGGCGGATGGCGCGATCGTGGTCGGTGAGCGCCAGGGGCGGGACTACCGGCTGACCGGCGCCCTCGACGGCGCCGATGTCGGCACCGCCGCGTCCCGAGACTTCGACAAGGTCAAGGTCAACAACCGCGTGCGCGGCACGATCGAGGCGGCGCTCGGGCGGCTGCAGCTGCAGAACCTCGACCCCGCGCGCCGGATCGCCGCGATCGACGCGATCCTCGGAGACCGCACGGCGGCGTCCGCAGAGATGCTGCGCGAAGCGCTGGCGGCGGAAGAGGACCCCGGGGTCAGGAGCGCGCTCGCGTTCGGCACCGCGGCGATGGATCTTGCCGGCGACGATCCGGATCGCCGGCTCGCGGCGATCGACCTGCTCTCCTCGTCCTACGACCGCCGGGCCCGCGGTCTGCTCGGCCAGGTCGCCGGCGACGACGGGGCAACGCCGGAGGTCAGGCAGGCGGCCGAGGCGGCCATCGCCGCCGTCGAGCGCCGGCAAGGCATGCTCGAACTCGGCCTGCACCTCTACCAGGGGATCTCGCTCGGCTCGATCCTGCTCCTCGCCGCGATCGGTCTCGCCATCACCTTCGGCGTCATGGGCGTGATCAACATGGCCCACGGCGAGATGATCATGCTCGGCGCCTACACCGCGTTCGTGGTCCAGGAGCTGTTCCGGGCGTTCCTCCCCCACGTCTGGTTCGACGTCTACCTGGTCGCCGCGGTGCCGGTCGGCTTTCTGGTCGCGGCGGCGGTCGGGATCGGGATCGAGCGGGGCGTGATCCGCTTCCTCTACGGCCGCCCGCTCGAGACCCTGCTCGCAAGCTGGGGCATCAGCCTGATCCTGCAGCAGTCGGTCAGGATGATCTTCGGCGCGTCCAACCGCGCGGTCGCCAACCCGGACTGGATGTCGGGCGGGATCGAGCTGATCGGGGGGATCGTGCTGACCTGGAACCGGCTGGTGATCATTGTCTTCTGCCTGGCGGTGCTCGCGGCCGTGGCGCTGGTGCTCCGCTTCACGCGCTTCGGCCTCGAGATGCGCGCGGTCACCCAGAACCGGGCGGTCGCCAGCACCATGGGCATCAACACGGCGCGGGTCGACGCGCTGACCTTCGGGCTCGGCTCGGGCGTCGCGGGGATGGGGGGAGTCGCGCTCTCGCAGATCGGCAACGTCAGCCCCAACCTCGGACAGCTCTACGTCATCGACAGCTTCATGGTCGTGGTGTTCGGCGGGGTGGGCAACCTCGCCGGGACCTTCGTCGGCGCGATGAGCCTCGGCATCATCAACAAGCTCCTCGAGCCGATGGCGGGCGCGGTGCTGGGCAAGGTCGCGGTGCTGGCGCTGATCATCCTGTTCATCCAGCGGCGCCCGCGCGGCCTGTTCGCGCTCCGGGGCCGGGCGGCAGAGGCGTGATGCGCGGCGTCCCCCCTCACCCGACGAACGGGGTCGGGGCCCTGTTCGTCCCTCTCCCCCGAGGCGAGAGGGAGTCGCTCTGCTATGGTCATGAGCGTCAGCGCATCACCTGCCGAACCGGCCAAAAGGAAGCGCGTGCCAGTCGCCATACGTCCGCACGCCTGGCGGTGACTGATTTGCAACCGTCCCCTCTTCCCAGCGGGGAGAGGGCCAGGGTGAGGGGGAGGAGGAGGGCACCGGCATGACCAGCCCGCGCCTGTTCACGCCCTTCGGCTGGACCCTGTTCGCGGGCGCGGCGCTCGCGCTGCTGGTGGTCGTCCCGGCCCTGAATCTGTGGCTGCCGGCGTCGTCGCCGCTGCATCTCCCCGCCTACCTCGTGCCCCTGCTCGGCAAGTACGTCTGCTTCGCGCTGCTGGCGCTCTCCCTCGACCTGGTCTGGGGGTTCGCGGGCGTGCTCTCGCTCGGTCACGGCGCGTTCTTCGCGCTCGGCGGCTACGCCATGGGCATGCACCTGATGCGCGAGATCGGGACCCGCGGCGTCTACGGGCATCCGGTGCTGCCGGACTTCATGGTGTTCCTCAACTGGCCGGAGCTGCCCTGGTACTGGTGGGGCTTCGACAGCTTCCTCTTCGCCTGCCTCATGGTGCTTCTGGTGCCGGGCGCGCTCGCCTTCGTGTTCGGCTGGCTCGCCTTCCGCTCGCGGGTCACCGGCGTCTACTTCTCGATCATCACGCAAGCCATGACCTTTGCGCTCATGCTCGCCTTCTTCCGGAACGACATGGGCTTCGGCGGCAACAACGGCCTCACCGACTTCAAGGATCTGCTTGGCTTCGATCTCCAGGCGGGCGGGACCCGGATCGGCCTCTACCTGACGAGCGCCCTGGCCCTGCTGCTCGCCCTCCTGCTCTGCCGCTGGATCAGCCGCTCCAAGCTCGGCCGCCTGCTGCTGGCGATCCGGGACGCCGAGAGCCGGGTCCGCTTCCTCGGCTACTCGACCGCGCACGCGAAGCTCCTGGTCTGGACGCTCTCGGCCATGCTCGCGGGCGTCGCCGGCGCGCTCTACGTGCCGCAGGTCGGGATCATCAACCCGTCCGAGTTTTCGCCCGCCAACTCGATCGAGGTCGCGATCTGGGTCGCGGTCGGCGGTCGCGGCACGCTGATCGGCCCGATTCTGGGCGCCGGGCTGGTCAACTGGATCGAGAGCCTGCTCACAGTCGCGGCGCCGGAGCTCTGGCTGTTCGTGCTCGGCGGTCTGTTCGTCGTGGTGACCCTGTTCCTCCCCCACGGCCTGGTCGGCGCGTTCCGCGCGGCCCGCCTGCCGCGGTGGCGCTCCACCGAGGTGGGCGGCCATGAGGTCACGGTCGAGCCGCCCCCGGGGCTCGCACCCGAGAGCGGACGCGCCTGATGAGCGCCCAGGGCTCGATGCTCTACCTCGACGGCGTGAGCGTCACCTTCGACGGCTTCAAGGCGCTGAACGGGCTCTCGATGGTGGTCGAGCCGGGCGAGCTTCGGACCATCATCGGCCCCAACGGCGCTGGCAAGACGACGATGATGGACGTGATCACCGGCAAGACCCGGCCGGACGACGGCAGCGTCGTGTTCTCGGGCGACGTCGACCTGACCCGGCTCGACGAGGCGGCGATCGCGAAGCTCGGCATCGGCCGGAAGTTCCAGAAGCCGACCGTGTTCGAGAACCTGACCGTGCTCGAGAACCTGGAGCTTTCGCTGCAGGACGAGCGGCGCACCTGGCGGACCCTGTTCGACCGGCTGACCGCTGACAAGAAGGCCCGGATCGACGAGGTGCTGGAGACCATCGGGCTCGCGGGCGCGCGGGACCGGCTCGCCGGCCAGCTCAGCCACGGACAGAAGCAGTGGCTCGAGATCGGCATGCTGCTGGTTCAGGACGCGCGGCTCCTTCTGCTCGACGAGCCGGTGGCCGGGATGACCGATCACGAGACCGAGCGGACCGCGGCGCTGGTCCGCCGGATCGCGGGCGAGCGCACGGTCATCCTGGTCGAGCACGACATGGCGTTCGTCCGCGACCTCGCCTCCCGGACGACCGTGCTGCACGAGGGTCGGGTCCTCGCCGAAGGCCCGATCCAGGCGGTCCAGGCGGACCCGCAGGTGATCGAAGTGTATCTCGGCCGCTGAGCATGCTCGAGGTCCACGACATCCACCTCTACTATGGCGCCAGCCACGCGCTCCGCGGCGTGCGGCTGCGCGCCGCCAGGGGCGAGGTCACGTGCGTGCTGGGCCGGAACGGGGTCGGCAAGACCTCGCTGCTCCGCGCCATCCTCGGCCTCGAGCCGGTCCGAAGCGGCCGGATCGTCTTCGACGGCAAGGTCCTGAACGGCGAGCCGCCGTTCAGGCGGGCCCGCGCCGGGATCGGCAACGTCCCGCAGGGCCGGGAGATCTTCCCGCGGCTCACGGTCGAGGAGAACCTGAAGACCGGCTTCGCCGCGGCGCCGGCGGCCGAGCGGCGCATCCCGGAGGAGGTGTTCGAGCTGTTCCCGGCGCTGCGCCAGATGCGGAGGCGGCGCGGCGGCGACCTCTCCGGCGGCCAGCAGCAGCAGCTCGCGATCGCCCGCGCCCTGGTCGCCCGGCCGCGCCTGCTCCTCCTCGACGAGCCGACCGAGGGCATCCAGCCCTCGATCATCAAGCAGATCGGGGACGTGATCCGGATCCTCGCCGCGCGCGGCGACATGGCGATCGTGCTGGTCGAGCAGTACCTCGACTTCGCCCGCGACGTGGCCGATCAGCTGGTGGTGATGGACCGTGGCGCGGTGGTCGTGGCCGGCGCCGGATCGGTGGTGGACGACGCCCACGTCCGGCGATACCTCACTGTCTGAGGCCGTGCTCGAGCAACTCGAAGAGCGGTAGCACGAGATCGGACCCCGCGCTCGAGCAGCCGGAAGGGCGATAGCACCAGCCAGGAGACGCGCGCTTGGACCTGACGCCGAGGGAGAAGGACAAGCTCCTGGTCGCCATGGCGGCGATGGTTGCGCGCCGGCGTCTCGAGCGCGGGGTCAAGCTGAACCATCCCGAGGCGATCGCTCTGATCACCGACTTCGTGGTCGAAGGCGCGCGTGACGGCCGGAGCGTCGCCGAGCTGATGAGCGCCGGTGCGGAGGTGCTGAGCCGCGACCAGGTGATGGAGGGCGTGGCCGACATGATCCACGACGTCCAGGTCGAGGCGACCTTCCCCGACGGCACCAAGCTCGTGACCGTCCACGAGCCGATCCGCTGAGTCGTGCTAGACTGCCGGACAATCGGTTGGAGACGGAGACGATGAACAGCGCGCGTCTGGCGCGGCGGTGGCAGGAGGCGAGCGGGGACTATGCCCGCATGCCGGAAGCCCTGAACGACGAGATCACCGAGGAGCTCGCGACCAAGGCCGATCTCCTGGCCCTCGAAGCGGCGCTCAAGACGGAGATCGCAGAGGCGAGAGTTGATCTCGGAGGTGAAATCGCGGGCCTCAGAGCCGAAGTCGCAGCGGCTCGAGGTCACCTTGAGGCCAAGGCCGAGAGCGTGCGGACCCAGATCATCAAGTGGGTGGGCGGGATGCTACGATCCAGATCATCGCGATCGTCGGGCTCGTCCGCCTTCTGTTCATCGAGTGAACGGAAGCGATGATTCCGGGCGAAGTCATCACGAAGGACGGCGAGATCACCCTGAACGAGGGACGGGAAGCGATCACGCTTCCGGTCGCGAACACCGGCGACCGACCGGTCCAGGTCGGCTCGCACTACCACTTCTTCGAGACCAACGAGGCGCTCCGCTTCGATCGCGCCGCCGCCCGCGGACGTCGGCTCGACATCCCCTCGGGCTCCGCGGTCCGCTTCGAGCCGGGCCAGACGCGCGAGGTCCAGCTGGTGGCGATCGGAGGCGCGCGGCGGATCTTCGGCTTCAATGCCGCCGTCATGGGCAGCCTCGATGTCGAGGCGACGACTTGACCAGCGCCGATCTCCCGCAGCGGACGAATCGTTCAGGCCGGAGCTCTGGGTCGGCAGACCGTCAAGACTGCTGCTTCGCGCCGGGCGGGCCGGGCTCAGGAGAGCGGCGCCCATCATCGGCCAGCGCGCGCACGATACTTGCGACGGCATCGGGGTCCTGCGCGATTAGCCGGAGATACGTCCCGGCGGCGCCCGATGGGCGCTTTCGCCGCTGCTCCCAGTCCTGGAGCTGGCGGAGTGGCAGACCGAAGCGCTCCGCAAACGCCCGCTGGGTCAGACCCGAGCGGGCGCGGATCGCAGCGACATCCAGAAGGCGCTCGACGCGAAATTCCCCGGCGGCGAGCTCGTCCGCGAGATCGGGAGCCGCGTCAGGATCCTGGTTGATCCGTATCGCAATCTCGGCGTCGGTCAGTCGATCCGACTTTGCCCAGTCGATCTTCCTGACCTGCTCGAGCGCCTCTTCAACCGACAATCGCCGCGTAGGCACGCCTTTCTCTCCCGTTGGCCCGGCGGAGCGAAATGACCCGAAGTCGCTCACCACGTCGGGTGAAGACGCAGACGTGCAGGCGGCCTGCGATCAGACCGTAGGCGATCTCGCGCCGCTCGCCGTATCGAAACCTTCGATCGTCCCGCACAGCGTGATCTCCCATGAAGATCGCCGCTGCGGCCGCCAGGGGAACGCCATGCTTGTCCCGATTGGCCCTGTCCTTCTCAGGATCGAACTCGATCCTCATCCCAACGATATACGCTTAAAGCGTAGCTGTGACAAGGCGCCGCTGGCCCTGCGCCGGGCGGGGTCCTGACCATGCCCCGGACGATCTCCCGGCGCGCGTATGCCGACATGTTCGGCCCGACCATGGGCGACAGGGTCCGGCTCGCCGACACCGAGCTGTTCATCGAGGTCGAGGAGGACCGGACGACCTACGGCGAGGAGGTCAAGTTCGGCGGCGGCAAGGTGATCCGGGACGGCATGGGCCAGTCGCAGGCGACGCGCCACGAGGGCGTGGTCGACACCGTGATCACCAACGCGCTGATCCTCGACCACTGGGGCATCGTCAAGGCGGACGTCGGCATCCGGGACGGTCGGATCGCCAGGATCGGCAAGGCCGGCAACCCCGACACCCAGCCGGGGGTCGACATCGTGATCGGCCCCGGCACCGAGGCGATCGCGGGCGAAGGCAGGATCCTGACCGCCGGCGGCTTCGACTGCCACATCCACTTCATCTGCCCGCAGCAGATCGAGGAAGCGCTCTACTCGGGCATCACGACCATGCTCGGCGGCGGCACCGGCCCGGCCACCGGCACCAATGCCACGACCTGCACCCCCGGGCCCTGGCACATCGGCCGCATGCTGCAGGCGGCCGAAGCCTGGCCAATGAACCTCGCCTTCGCGGGCAAGGGCAACGCCTCCCGCCCCGATGGCCTGATCGAGCAGATCCAGGCCGGCGCCTGCGCGCTCAAGCTGCACGAGGACTGGGGCACGACCCCGGCCGCGATCGACTGCTGCCTCTCGGTCGCGGACGAGATGGACGTCCAGGTCCTGATCCACACCGACACGCTCAACGAAAGCGGCTTCGTCGAGACCACGGTCGAGGCGTTCAAGGGCCGGACCATCCACACCTTCCACACCGAAGGCGCCGGCGGCGGCCACGCGCCGGACATCATCAAGGTCTGCGGCGAGGCCAACGTGCTGCCGTCCTCGACCAACCCGACCCGGCCCTACACGGTCAACACCATCGACGAGCACCTCGACATGCTGATGGTGTGCCACCACCTGGATGCGCGGATCCCGGAGGACGTCGCGTTCG